>JBGPYP010000184.1:0-5343 GCA_041493285.1 Casimicrobiaceae bacterium | reverse complement strand
CGAGCGGGATGCGCTGCATGATTACGGCGACGGGAAACCGCAATGGCGGCATGGATTTGCGACGTGGAACGCGGCGGATCGCCAACCGATCATACACTACGTCATACACTACGGATTACACTCTGCTAACATCTTCCGTTACGCCCGATTTCCGGCTGCTTCCGCCCACATCACGATGGCTCGAGTCATTCCCCTTGCCGATGCGCGTGCCGCGAGCGTGCGCGTGGGCGCCGCCCCACGAGTCACCCCCACGGGGCTGATCGCCGACACGCGTGGTCGCAACTTGCGCGACCTGCGCATCTCGGTCACCGACCGCTGCAACTTCCGCTGCGTGTACTGCATGCCGAAGGACGCCTTCGGCCGCGACTATCCGTTCCTCCCGCATTCGGACCTGCTGACCTTCGAGGAGATCGCGCGGCTCGCGCGCATCTTCAAGGCGCACGGGATCGAGAAGGTCCGGCTCACCGGCGGTGAGCCGCTCCTGCGCAAGCGGCTCGAACGCCTAATCGAGATGCTCAACGGCATAGGCGGCCTCGATCTGACGCTGACGACCAACGGCGCGCTGCTGGCGCTCAAGGCGCGAGAGCTGAAGGCCGCCGGGCTCGATCGGGTCACGGTCAGCCTCGACGCGCTCGACGACGGCATTTTCCGTGCGATGAACGACGTAGACTTTCCCGTCGCGCGGGTCTTGGAAGGCATCGATAGGGCTGCAGAGGCGGGACTGGCGCCGATCAAGATCAACATGGTCGTCAAGCGTGGCATGAACGAGCACGAGATCCTGCCGATGGCGCGTCGGTTCAAGGGCAGCGGCCACATTCTGCGCTTCATCGAGTACATGGACGTCGGACACACCAACGGCTGGCGGATGGACGACGTCGTGCCCTCGGCCGAGGTCCTGCGCATTATAGGCGCCGAGCTGCCGTTGGACCCGATTGACCCGAACTACTCCGGCGAAGTCGCCGAGCGGTGGCGCTACGCCGATGGGGCCGGAGAAATCGGCGTGATTTCCTCCGTGACCCAGGCCTTCTGCCGCGACTGCACGCGGGCGCGACTGTCGACCGAAGGCAAGCTCTACACCTGCCTGTTCGCGACCCAGGGCTTCGATTTGCGCGCGCCATTGCGCGACGGCAGCGACGACCAGCGCATCTCCGACACCATCGCCGCGATCTGGCGGCAGCGCGGCGACCGCTATTCCGAGATCCGCTCCGAGCACACCACCGCATTGCCGAAGATCGAGATGAGCTACATCGGCGGTTGAGCGCGAATACGCACGCCGCGTAAGCCCTGTCATGCATCTCCCTGCGCTCGTCGAGTTCCTCACCGGGCTCGAGCAGAACAACAATCGGCCCTGGTTCGTCTGGAACAAGCCCGCCTACGACGTTCTGCGCGACGAATTCGAGGCGCTGACCGGTGCCGTGATCGTACGCGTCGCCAGGTTCGACAAGAAACTGGGACCGGTCGACCCGAAAAAGGCGATGTTCCGCATCTACCGCGACACACGCTTTTCCAAGGACAAGACGCCGTACAAGACGCATTTCAGCGCGGCGATTCGCGAGCGCGCCAAGAAGGGTCTGGAGCCCGGTTATTACTTCCATATCGATCACCATGGCGTGCTGCTTGCGGGAGGTGGCATCTACAACCCGGACCCGGCGATCCTCGGCCGCATCCGGCGCTACATCGCGAAGAACCCGGGCGCGCTCACGCGCGTGCTGCGCGAGCCGCGGTTCAAAAAGGTCTACGGCGGATTTGCCGACGAGGAGGCGCTGGTGCGGCCGCCGAAAGGCTTTTCCGCGGACACGCCGCACATCGAGGCGATCAAGCTCAAGCACTACTTCGGCCTCATCGAGGTCGACCTCGTCAAGCGGCCGCCGAAGGATCTCGCCGGCGCGATCACCGGCTATTTTCGCGATCTCGTCCCGCTGATGGAGTGGCTGCGCAAAGCGGTCAAGGAGCCGCGATGAACGCGCCGAATGCACCGTATCGCCCGGTGCTCACCGACGCGGCGCGGCCGTCGACCTTCCTCGTTCGTGCCGTCGACGAGAGCGGCGAAGTGCGCGAGACCTCGATCGCAGGCGAGCATCCGCTGACGCTCTACATCGACAAGCACGAGCTGTTGACGATCATGACGCTGGGCGCGGCGCCGGAGGCGCTCGCGATCGGGTATCTCCGCAATCAGCGGCTCCTCGAGCGGATCGAGGACGTGGTCTCGGTGCAGGTCGACTGGGACGTCAACGCGGTCGCGGTGACGACGCGGCACGGGCTCAAGGACCTCGAAGCGAAGACCGCGAAACGCACCAAGACGTCCGGCTGTGGCCAGGGCACCGTGTTCGGCGATCTGATGAAAGAGATCGATTCGGTCAAGCTGCCTGTCGCGGCGACGCTTACCCGCGCCACGCTCTACGCGCTGCTCGAGCGCGTGCGGCAGCACGAAACGATCTACAAGCAGGCCGGCGCCGTGCACGGCTGCGCGCTGGCCTCGAACGACGACGGTGCCAGCGACATCCTCTACTTCGTCGAGGACGTCGGCCGCCACAACGCGGTCGACGCGATCGCCGGCTTGATGTGGCTCGATCGCGTCGATGGCGGCGACAAGATCTTCTATACGACCGGCCGGCTGACCTCGGAGATGGTGATCAAGGCGGCGCAGATGGAGATCCCGTTTCTCGTCTCGCGCTCGGGGCTTACGCAAATGGGTTATGAGATCGCGCAGAAGGTCGGCATGACCATGATCGGGCGCGCGACCGGGAAGCATTTCCTGTTGTTCACGGGTGGCGAGCGGTTCCGCGGCGATGACTGACCCGCCTTCGCCACCGGCTGCTGTCCCGGACAGAGGCTGCCCGGCGCGATGACCGCCGACTCCGCCCCGCGCGAAGCGCGCGGCCAATGCCATTGCGGCCGGGTGCGCTTCGTCGCGCGCTTTCCGTCGCGTTTCTGCTGTCATTGCCACTGCCAGAGTTGCCGCCAGTCGCACGGGGCCGGATTCGTCACCTGGATCGGTTTCAAGGCGGAGCAGGTCGCGGTCGTAGCCGGCGCCGAGGATCTCGTCGGCTACGAATCCTCGCCCGGCACGCGGCGCACGTTCTGCCGTGTCTGCGGCACCAAGCTCTTCTTCGAATCGGCACGCTGGCCCGGCGAGATTCACATCGCGCTCGCCGCGTTCACCACCGCGGTCGACCGCGCCCCCGAGGGCCACGCGTTCTACGACGAGCACGTGGCGTGGATCCCGTGGCCGCGCGAGCCTGCGGCGGCAGGCCAGCAGCGAGGCATCACCGGGCTCGTCCTCGCCGGCGGCCAGGGCCGGCGCATGGGCAGCGTCGACAAGGGACTCGTCGTGCTGCAGGGGCAGCCGATGGTCCGGCACGTCATCGACCGCTTCGCCCCGCAGGTCGACGAGATCCTGATCAACGCCAACCGGAACATCCCCGAATACGAAGCGCTCGGGCATCCGGTGATCCGCGATCACATCGACGGTTTCGCCGGCCCGCTCGCGGGATTGCACGCCGGGCTCATGCACGCGGAGCACCCGCTGGTCGCGACCGTGCCCTGCGACTCGCCGTTCCTGCCGCTGGATCTGGTGGCGCGACTGTCCAAGAGCCTCGAAGCGCAGCACGCCGACCTCGCGGTCGCACGCACGATGGATCAGCCGCATCCGGTGTTCGCGCTGGTCCGTCGCTCGCTGCTGCCGCATCTCGCGCGCTTCCTGTAAACGGGCGGACGCAAGATCGACGCCTGGTACGCTTCGCTCAAGACGATCGAGGTCGCGTTCGACGACGAGGCGGACGCGTTCCGCAACATCAACACCACGGCCGAGCTGGAACAGGCCGATGGCACCCGCTGATCCGATGAGCGCCACAGGGCCAAGGCGCGGGTGCGCCCCCGCTTTTGGGGGCAGCGCAGTGGCCGAATTGGCCAATGAGGCCGCAAGCGTGGGGGTCCACCAATGAGCACGCCCAAGACCCTCCGCGAAGCGTCCTGCGCGGACGACTACGACCCGAACTCGATGCCGGTCGCGAAGGCGCGCGAGCTGATCGCATCTTTCCTCACGCCGGTGACCGCCGTCGAGCGCGTGCACGTCCGGAGCGCGCTCGGTCGCGTGCTCGCCGCGGACGTGATCTCGCCGCTCGCCGTTCCCGGCCACGACAACTCCGCGATGGATGGCTACGCCGTGCGCTTCGCCGATCTCGACCCGGAGGGCGCAACCGTGCTCAAGCGCGTCGGCGAGTCCTTCGCCGGCAAGCCCTGGAGCGGATCGATCGGCGAGCGCGAATGCGTGCGCATCTTCACCGGCGGGGTGATGCCGCCGGGCGCCGACACCGTGGTGATGCAGGAGCGCGCCAGCGAGGACGCGAGCGGCGTGCATATCGCGCCGGGCGCGGTTCCCAAGCTGGGGACCAACCGCCGCTTCGCGGGCGAGGATCTCAAGGCCGGCCAGACGGTGTTCCGCGCCGGGCAGCGCGTTCGCCCCGCGGAGTTGGGCATGATCGCGTCGCTTGGGCTAGGCGAGGTCAGCGTCTACCGGAAACTGCGCGTGGCGTTCTTCTCCACCGGTGACGAGCTGAAATCGATCGGAACTCCGCTCGCCGCAGGCGAGATCTACGACAGCAATCGCTACACGCTGCACGGCATGCTGACGCGGCTCCACTGCGAAGTCGTCGACATGGGCGTGGTCGAGGACGTGCCGGAGAAGCTCGAGCGCGCGTTCGCGAGCGCCGCACAAGCCGCCGACGTCGTGATCACGTCCGGGGGCGTGTCGGTCGGTGAGGCCGACTACGTCAAGCAACTGCTCGACAAGCTGGGGGAAGTGCTGTTCTGGAAGATCGCGATGAGGCCGGGCCGGCCGCTCGCGTATGGAAGAATCGGAGCGGCACATTTCTTCGGGCTGCCGGGCAACCCGGTGTCGGTGATGGTCACGTTCTATGAATTCGTGCGCGACGCGCTGCTGATCCTGCAGGGGCAGCGCGACATCCAACCGCTGCCGATGTTCAAGGTGCCGCTCTCCGCGCCGATCAGGAAGGTCCCGGGCCGCACCGAGTTCCAGCGCGGCATCCTCACTGCCGACGGCGCCGGCGGCTGGACCGTGCGCACGACCGGCGATCAGGGCTCCGGCATCCTGTCGTCGATGTCGCAGGCGAACTGCTTCATCGTTCTTTCGAGCGATACGGGCGACGTCGCGGCGGGCGAGCTGGTCGACGTGCAGCTTCTGGAAGGGCTCATCTGACGCCCGTGTCTCCGGACGCGCCGCGACCGCCGACGCGCGCCGAGGCGTTCGCGTACTGGTGGAAGCTCGGCTGGATCAGTTTCGGCGGCCCGGCCGGGCAGATCGCGATCATGCATCGCGAGCTG
>JBGPYP010000143.1:0-6636 GCA_041493285.1 Casimicrobiaceae bacterium | reverse complement strand
GGCGGCAGCGGCGCCGAGGCGGAGCGTCCAAAACGGATGCCGCGGCACGCTGCCGCCTGGCCCGGGGTCAGGTCCGGGCCATTGAGCAGATACGCGATGATGGTCGGCACGATGTTGAGCCACGTCGGCCGGTAGCGCTCGACCAGAGGCCACCATTGCGATGCGCTGAACCGGTGCGGCATGACGATGCTGCCGCCCGAGACCACCGGAGCCACCGTCGCGATGCACTGGCCATTGATGTGATAGAGCGGCAACGACGAAAGGACACGATCGCTGTCGCTCAACGCCAACGTCGACGCTACAACGCTCCCCGCATAGACCATGTTCCGGTGCGACAGCAAGGCTCCTTTCGGCTCGCCGGTCGTGCCCGACGTGTACATCAGCATCGCCGGCGTCTGCTCGGTCACGGCGGCGAGCGCGGCAGCGGGCGCGTCCGGCAGGTCGAGGCGATCCGGATCGGTTGCGCGCAGAATGATCTCGCTCGGCGTGCGCGGCCGCAGGGCGTGCAGTCGATCGATGAATTCCGGCGCCGCGAAAACGATCCGCGTGCTCGAGTGCACCAGCGTGTAGCCGAGCTGCGTGTCCTGCGCGAGCAGATTGACCGGCGAGACCACGTAGCCGGCGTACATCGCGCCCAGAAACACCGAGGCCGCTGCGATACCGTTGGGCAGCATGAACGATACGACCGAACCCGGCGGAATGCCTTCTCGCGCCAGATACGCGCCGAGCGCACTCCCGCTGCGGGCGAGGTCGCGGTAGGTCAAGACTGCGTCGGGCTCCGGCGCCAGCACGCACGGCGCGTCGGGCCGCCCGGCGGCGTGAGCGTCGATCGCGTCACGGAACGTGCGCATCGAGCGGCCGGGATCAGACGCCCGACTTGCGCCCGGGGCTGCGGACGTATTTCCGCAGGTAGGTTCCGAACAGCTCCTCTTCGGTCGGCTCGCGCACGCGCTCGGGAGGCAGCGGCCGGACGACCCGCGTGATATTGAGGAAGTGCCGATAGTTCAGGTTGTCCGAGATGCTGTTGCGGCCCCAGGTGCCGCAGCCCATCGACAGCGAGAACGGCAGTGCGTTGTCGAAGCTCCCTCCGGTGGCGAAGCAATGCGCCTGATTGACGATCACGCGGCACACCGGCAGCGTCAGTCCGAGATCGACAGCACGCCGTTGCTCGCGGGTGTGCAATCCGACCGAATGGCCCGCCCCCTGATAGCCGAGCAGGCGCTCGGCCAGCGCCGCGGCGGCGGCGAAGTCGGCGGCACGATAGAACGCCAGCACGGGCGAGAGCTTCTCGCCGGAAAACGGGTGCCCCGGTCCGACGCCGGTCTCTTCGACGATCAGAAAGCGCGCGGCCAGCAACGCGGGACGCGAGAGCCCGGCACGCAACGCGATCGCCGGCGCGTCCTGCGCGACGAAGGTTGGTCCCAGCCGCCCGTCGACGAACATCGCGCGCTCGAGCTGACCCGCTTCGGCAGGCTCGAGCAGCGCGCCACCGGCCGCGGTCAATACCGCCAGCAGCGGGTCGGCGATCGCGGCCACCGCAATCACGCTGTTCTCCGACGAGCAACTCGTCGCGTTGTCGAACATTTTGGACCGCGCGATTTTGTCCGCGGCGTCGGCGAGATCGGCGGTTTCGTCCACGATCACCGCGACGTTGCCCGCGCCGACGCCGATCGCCGGCGTGCCGCTCGCATACGCCGCCCGGACGTTCGTCTGCGAGCCGGTCGCGACGACGAGGTCGGCCTGGCGCATCAACTCGTTGGTCGTCTCGCGCGTCACGGGCGCGGGCAACTGCTGCACCAGATCGCGTGGCACGCCGACGCGAGTGAGCTCGGCGTGGATGTAGGCGAGCAGCAGCGACAGCGTCGACGTACCCTTGGGCGAGGGGGCGACGATGATCGCGTTGCGGCCCTTGAGCGCGTTGAGGATGTTGTTCGCGGGCGTGGCCGCCGGATTGGTCGACGGCGTGACCGCGCCGACGACGCCCACCGGCCGCGCGATTTCAATTACTCCGCTATCGTTGTCCTCCGCAATCACTCCCACAGATTTCTTGCCCGCAAGGTCGCGCAACAATCCCATGGTCTTGCGCCGATTCTTCGCGATCTTGTCGGCGACGTTGCCGAGCCCCGTGTCGCGCACCGCAACTTCCGCGAGCGCGCGGTTGTGCTCCGGATCGACGATCGCCCAGCCGACCGCGGTGACGACTTCGTCGACCTCCTCCTGCGTCGCGGCGTCGAACGCCGCCTGCGCCGCACGCGCTCGCGCGACCAGCCCCGCGATGATCGTCGCGGCATCGCTCGTTTCCGGGAGCCGATCCTTGCCTCCCATGTCAGTCGGCCTTGATCTTCGCTTCGCGGATCACGTACTCCCACTGCCTGAGCTCGTCGTGGATCCGGCGCTCGAAGTCGGCGGAGGTCGACGGCGCGCCTTCGGCCCCCTGGGCGAAGAGCTTGTCCTTGACCTCCGGCATCGAGAGCGCCTTGGCGAACGCGGCCTGCAGCTTGGCGACGATCGCCGGCGGCGTTTTGGCCGGCGCCAGCGCGCCGTACCACGAGTTGACGACGCAATCGGGAACGCCCGACTCGGCGATGGTCGGAATGTCGGGCGCAGCGAGGCTGCGCTTGTCGCTGGTCACTGCCAGCGCCTTGAGCCTGCCGGCCTTGACGTGTTGCATCGCCGCGGGGAGCGTTACGAAAAGCAGCTGCACCTGCCCGCCGAGCGTGTCGGTGACCGCGGGACCGCCGCCCTTGTACGGGATGTGTACGATGTCGACGCCGGTCTTCAGCTTGAACAGTTCGCCGGCGATATGGCCGGGCGAGCCGGTGCCGACCGACGCGAAGTTGAGCTTGCCCGGCTGAGCTTTGGCGAGCGCGATCAGCTCGCGGATATTGTTCGCCGGCACCGACGGATGTGCAACGAGAATCTGCGGGGATAGCGCAACCAGACTGATCGGCGCGAAATCACGCTCGACGTCGAACGGCAGCTTGTCGTAGAGCTTGGGATTGATCGTGTGCGACGACAGCGTGAGCAGGATGGTGTAGCCGTCGGGCGCGGACTTCGCCGCAATGTCGGTGCCGAGATTACCGGCCGCGCCGCCGCGGTTGTCGATGATGATCGGCTGGCCGAGCGCGGCCGCCAGCGGATCGGAAATGATCCGGGCAACGACGTCGGTACCTCCCCCGGGCGGGTAGGGTACGATGATCCGGATCGGCTTGGCCGGATAGTCCTTCGCGTCCTGCGCCATGATAGGACCTGCGCACAGGACCGCCGCAAGGAAGAGAAACGCCGCGACGCGGACACGGGTCATCAAACGATTCTCCTTGATTTCGGGGCGCACCGGGAGAATTGTGCCATGCCCGAGCAACCAGGCGCCGCGAAGCCCGGGCCGAGCCGCGGGCGAATCCCGGGAGCGACGCTACGCGGCCGTCGGCTTGTACTTGGCGAGGTGGCGCGTCGGCGGCGCGAGCGCGTCGCGCCGGAAAGGGTCGCCCAGCTCGCGCGTGACCATCATTTCCAGCACCGTCGTCCGGCCTTCGCTCTGCGTCTTCGCGGCGGCGCGCAGCGCGGGCCCGACATCGGAGAGCTTGTCGATGCGCTGCCCTTCGGCGCCCATCGCCTTTGCCACCGCGGCCCACGAGGGTTGATGGTCGAGGTTCACGCCGACGAAGCGCCGGGCGTAGAAGTCGACGTGGTTTTTCTTCTCGGCGCCCCACTGGCCGTTGTTGAACACCACGGCGGTGACGGGGATGCTCTCGCGCACGCAGGTTTGGAGCTCGCCGAAGCTCATGCCCCAAGCACCGTCGCCTACGTAGGCGATCGCCGGTCGGTCGGGCGCGGCGGCCTTGGCGCCGACGATGGTCGGAAACGCGTACCCGCAGTTGCCGAAACTCATCGCCGCGAACATCGATCGGGTCCGGTCGAAGCGAAGATACGAATTCGCGACCGAACAGATATTGCCGATATCGGTCGAGACCATCGCGCCGGAAGGCATCGCGCGCTCCAGCTCGCGCAGCATCTGGCGCGGATGCATGTGGTTCGAGCTCTTCGCGACCTCGAGCGACCACGGATCGGTCTCGTGCGTCCAGCCGTCGAGCTCGGTCTCCCACGCGGCCTTCTCGCTCGCAATCGAGGCCAGCCGCGCGTCCTTGTTGGCGTGGCAGGCGAGTGGTTTGCCTTCGAGCCGCGCGATCAGCGCGACCGTCGCCGCTTTCGCGTCCCCGCAGATGCCGACCGAGATCGGCTTCACGAGCCCCAGCATCGTCGGGTCGGCGTCGATCTGGACGATCTTGGCGTCCTTCGGCCAGTAGTCGAGCCCGTGCTGCGGCAGCGTGCCGAACGGGCCCAGGCGCGTGCCCAGCGCCAGCACGACGTCGGCTTTGGCGATGAGCTTCATCGCCGCCTTCGAGCCCTGATAGCCGAGCGCTCCGCACCACAGCGGGTGCGTCGCGGGGAACGAATCGTTGTGGAGATACGAGTTGCAGACGGGGGCTTGCAGCAGCTCGGCGAGCGCAATCGCCTCGGCCTGGCCTTCGGCCATGATCACGCCGCCCCCGCAGAGGACCACCGGAAACTGCGCGCCCGCGAGCAGCTCCGCCGCGTCGCGGAGCGCCCGCTCGCCGCCGGCGCCGCGCTCGATCGCGACCGGGCGCGGAATCTCGCACTCGATGTCGCCGTAGAAGAAGTCGCGCGGAATGTTGAGTTGCGTCGGCCCCATCTCGAGCAGCGCGCGGTCGAACGCGCGCGAGGTCAGCTCGGCCATGCGCACGCTGTTGTTGACGTGCGCCTGGTACTTGGTGATGCGGGAGAAGATCGGCAGCTGCTCGGTCTCCTGGAACCCGCCCAGCCCCAGCGTCATCGAACCGGTCTCCGGCGTGATGACGACGACGGGCGAGTGCGCCCAATACGCTGCCGCGGTCGAAGTGACAAAGTTGGTGACGCCCGGCCCGTTCTGCGCGATGCACACGCCGTGGCGCCCCGACGTGCGGGCGTACCCGTCGGCCATGTGCCCCGCGCCCTGCTCGTGCGCCACGGAGATGAAGCGAATGCCCGCGAGCGGAAAGAGATCGAGCGCGTCCATGTACGCCGAGCCGACAATCCCGAACACGTCCTTCACGCCCTGCGCGACGAGCGTTTCGACGAACGCTTCCGATGGCGTCATCCTCTGCCTGCCGGCAACTGCGAGATTCCTGGTTTCGGTCATGGTGTTCATGGGGAAATTAGGGTCAGACTCGACTTTCCCCCCCCGGGTAATCCGGGGAGCGCCGTCGCGGATCAAAGTCGAGTCTGACCCTAATTTCCCACGCGGGCTAGAGCCAGCGCCGGCCGGCGCGTGGGACCAGGCACATTTGCATCATTACATCACCGCTTCGGGCGCGGTGTACTTGTAGCCCAGCGCCTCGGCGACAGGCTTGCAGGTCACCTGACCGAAGGCGATGTTGAGGCCATTCTTGAGATGGCGGTCGTCGGCAAGCGCCTTCTGCCAGCCCTGGTCGGCGAGCGCAAGCACGAACGGTAAAGTGGCATTATTGAGCGCGAAAGTCGACGTGCGCGGCACACCGCCCGGCATATTCGCCACACAATAGTGGGTGACGCCGTCGACGACGTAGACCGGATCGGCGTGGGTCGTCGGGCGCGATGTTTCGAAGCAGCCGCCCTGGTCGATCGCGACGTCGACGACGACCGAGCCCGGTTTCATCCTGGCGATGAGCTCGCGGGAGACGAGCTTGGGCGCCGAGGCCCCCGGAATCAGCACGCCGCCGATGACCAGGTCGGCGTTCGTGACATGCTGTTCCACGGCGTCGTGCGTCGAATACACCGTATTCAGCGGCCGGCCGAATTGCCGCCATAGCGCGCGCAGCACGTCGACGTTGCGATCGAGCACCCAGACCTCGGCGCCCATGCCCAGGGCGATATGGCAGGCGTGCGAGCCGACGACGCCGCCGCCGAGAATCACGACCTTGGCCGGATCGACGCCCGGCACGCCACCGAGCAGCACGCCCAAGCCGCCGTGCGGCTTCTCGAGGTAATACGCGCCCGCCTGCACCGCCATGCGGCCGGCGACTTCCGACATCGGCGCGAGCAGCGGCAGGCCACCCGACGGCGAGGTCACAGTCTCGTACGCGATGCATACCGCACCGCTGGCGACGAGGTCCTTCGCCTGTTCGGGATCGGGCGCCAGATGGAGGTACGTGAACAGCACCTGGCCCTGGCGCAGCATCTTGCGTTCGCTTGCCTGCGGTTCCTTGACCTTCACGATCATGTCGGCGGCGTCGAACACCTCCGCCGCGGTGGCGACGACCCTGCCGCCCGCGCGGCGGTACGCTTCGTCGTCCATGCCGATGCCCTGCCCGGCGTTGTGCTCGACGATCACGTCGTGCCCGTGATGGACCGCCTCGCGCACGCTAGCCGGCGTCAATCCGACCCGGTTCTCCAAGACCTTGATCTCCTTCGGCACACCAATCAGCATGATCTGCTCCCAAATGGCTCAAACGGACCGGCAGCCGCTCACCCTTGCGGGCCGGCCGACCAGCTCTTCGACATCTTCCATGCTCGACGGCGGAGCCGGCCTTTCCGGCGGCGGCGCCGTGCGAATTCCGAGGATCCCCTGTCTCGTCGCGGGCGAGTCTATCCGCCCGCCAT
>JBGPYP010000081.1:0-9723 GCA_041493285.1 Casimicrobiaceae bacterium | reverse complement strand
GCTCGCCGTCGGGGTGGGCGACCTCAAGCGCGTCCTGGTCAACGTCAAGACACGCGGCACCTGGGGCGAGGCCCAGCTGGGAACGTTGCTCGCCGACATCCTGGCGCCCACGCAGTATGCGCAGAACATCGCCACGCGGCCGGGAAGCCGGGAGCGCGTTGAGTTCGCGATCAAGTTTCCCGGCCGCAGCGACGACGGAAGCCCATGTTGGCTTCCGATCGACGCGAAATTTCCCCTCGAGGATTACCAGCGATTGCAAGACGCAGTCGAGCGCGCCGACGTTGCCGGCGTCGAAGCGAGCCGCAAGGCGCTCGAGAATTTCTTCAAGGCGGAAGCAAAGGCGATCCGCGAGAAGTACATCGAGCCGCCGCATACGACGGACTTCGCGATCCTGTTCGTCCCGACCGAAGGACTGTTCGCCGAGGCGGTCGCGCGGCCGGGACTGTTCGAATCGTTGCAACGCGACCATCGCGTGACGCTCGCCGGCCCGACCAATCTCGGGGCGATGCTGAACAGTTTGCAGATGGGCTTCCGCACGCTGGCGATCGAACAACGCTCGACCGAGGTGTGGCGCGTATTGGGCGCGGTGAAAACGGAGTTCGGCCGCTTCGGCGACATCCTGGCCAAGACCAAGGACCGGCTCGACCAGGTTGGCAAAACGCTGGACGAGGCGAGCCGCAAGAGCACGACGATCGCGCGCAAGCTGCGCGATGTCGAAGTGCTGCCGGAAGCCGAAGCCGCGCAGCTTCTCTCCAACGACAAGGGGTCGGTGATCGATATCGATCCGGATTCCGAACCGGATGTCGAGCCGCCCGACACCGGCCTCTGAGGATTGCTTCGCGAGTTCGCCGGGGTCAGCCCTACAATGTTCGAAGCGCTCCGCAGATGGAGACGGAACCGGATTCTCGCGACGTCGGCGATCCCCGAGGCGCTCTGGCGCGAAGCACTGGAGGCGCTGCCGTTCCTGGCGATCTATACCGAGTCGGAGCTGGCACGCCTGCGTCAGCGCGTCGTGCTCTTCCTGTCCGAGAAGAGCATCGTCGCCGCCAAGGGGTTCGCGGTCACGCCGCTGATGCGCGTGATGATCGCGATCCAGGCCTGCGTGCTGACGCTCAACCTCGATCCGCGCTTCTACGACGGGTGGGAGAACGTCATCGTCTATCCGGATGAATTCATCACCGGGCTCGAGTACGAGGACGATGCCGGCGTCGTGCACCGCCGCAGCGAGCCGCTCGCAGGCGAGGCGGTGCCCGGCGGCCCGGTCATCCTGTCGTGGCCCGACGTCGAGGCGAGCACCGACTGGTCCGCCGCCGGGATGAACCTGGTGATCCACGAGTTCGCGCACAAGATCGACATGAAGAGCGGCGAGGCGAACGGTTGCCCGCCGCTGCCCGGCGAGATGCCGCCGCGAACCTGGCAAAAGACGATGAACACGGCGTACGAGCACTTCCGCGGCCGGGCGGAGAAAGGCGAGGAAACGGCCATCGACCCCTACGCGGCCGAGAGTCCGGCCGAATTCTTCGCGGTCCTGTCGGAGGTCTTTTTTGCCGACCCGACCCTCCTTCAGACGGAATACCCGAAGGTCTACCAGCTGTTTACATGGTTCTACCGGCAGGATCCGGCGAGCCGGACGGAGCTTTTGCTCGAACAGTGAGCGGGACTTGCAAATGCGGCGGCCTGCGCTATCCTTAGCCGCCGTCGGCCAGGGGGCCGCCGCCACGAATCAGATGCCGAAAACAAAAGGAGAAGCCATGAAAGTTCGCACCGCTCTGTTTGCCGCCCTGTTTTTCGCGGGAAGCGCGTTTGCGTTTCACTGCCCGCAGGATATGAAGAAGATCGACGACGCGCTGGCCAAGAATCCGAAGCTCACCGCTGCGCAGATGGACGAGGTGAAGAAGTATCGCGCCGATGGCGAAGCGCTGCACAAGGCAGGCAAGCATCAGGAATCGCTCGACACGCTGGCCAAGGCCGAAAAGATCCTCGGCATCCAGTAACGCTCGACACGCTGGCCAAGGCCGAAAAGATCCTCGGCATCCAGTAACGCTCGACGGCAGCAATGTTCATCTAACGCCGGCGCAGGCAACCGCGCCGGTGTTTTGTTAAAGGGTCAGACTCGACTTTTCACAGTCCGACCCGCATCGCAGATGCCGACTCCGAAAAGTCGAGTCTGACCCTATTCGACCGCTGCCTGGACGATGGCCGCCAGGTCCGCCGCGGCGGGCAGCGTCCCCAGTGCGCCGGCGTAGCCGTCGCCGAGCCGCGACGCGCAATACGCGTCGGCGATCGCGGCCGGCGCGTGCCGCATCAGGAGCGCCGCTGCAAGTCCGGCAGCGATCGCGCCCGCGATGCGCCGCGCCTCGCGTTCGCTGGTCTCGGGCTGGCGCAATACCGCGGCGAGCGCTGCCGCGTGGCGGTCGAGCCTCGCATCGGCCCCGCGCGCGAGCTTGAGCTCGGAGAGCACGGCGTCGACGGCGGCGCTCTCGCTGCGGGCCGCGCGCAGCACGTCCAGGCACATCACGTTGCCGGAGCCCTCCCAGATCGAGTTGACCGGCGCTTCGCGGTAGTAGCGCGGCAGCGCAGATTCCTCGACGTACCCGTTGCCGCCGAGCACTTCCATCGCCTCGGCGACGACCGTCGGTGCGCGCTTGCACACCCAATACTTGACCGCCGGGGTCGCGAGGCGGGCGAGCGCCGCCTCGCTCTCCGGCGCGCCGGCTTCGAAGGCACGCGCGAGCCGCAGCGCCAGCGCGGTCGACGCTTCCGCTTCGATGATCAGATCCGCGAGCACGTTCTGCATCAGCGGCTGCTCGACGAGCCGTCTCCCGAACGCGCTGCGGTGCGCCGCGTGATGCAGTGCCTGGGCCGCGGCGCCGCGCACGAGGCCCGCGCTGCCGATGGTGCAATCGAGCCGAGTGTGCTGCACCATCTCGATGATGACCGGCACGCCGCGGCCCTCTTCGCCGAGCAGCCACGCGGCCGCGCCGTCGAGCTCGACCTCGCACGACGCATTCGAGCGGTTGCCGAGCTTGTCCTTGAGCCGGACGATGCGCACCGCATTGCGGGTAGCGTCGGGCAGCATCCGCGGCAGGAAGAAGCACGACAGCCCGCCGGCGGCCTGCGCCAGCACAAGATGTGCGTCGCACGTCGGCGCCGAGAAGAACCACTTGTGGCCGGTGAGCCGATAGCTGCCGTCGCCGGTGCGTTCGGCGCGCGTGACGTTGGCGCGCACGTCGGAGCCGCCCTGCCGCTCGGTCATGCCCATGCCGATCAAGGCGGAGGTCTTGGCGGCGACGGGCAGGGATCGCGGATCGTACTCGCGCCCGAGCAGGCGCGGCAGCCACGGGTCGGCGAGCGGCGGCAGACCCTCGACGTGCCGCCGCAGCACTGGCACCGCCGCGTAGGTCATCGTCAAGGGGCACTGCGTTCCGTTTTCGACTTCGGCGTGCAATAGATACGCCGCGGCGCGCGCAACCTGCGCGCCGGCGCGCGGCTCGAGCCACGGCGCGCAGTGCTCGCCCTCGTGCATCGCGAGGCGCATCAGATCGTGCCACGCCGGGTCGAACGCGACTTCGTCGATGCGCTCGCCGAAACGGTCGTGGCTGCGAAGCTCCGGCGCGTAGCGGTTCGCCCGTGCGGCGAGCGCAAAGGTCTCCGCGCGGCCGAGCACTTCGCCCCACGCGCTCAAGCGCTCGTGCGCCCAGAGCGCGCCTTCGCGCCCTGCCGCATCCTGCAGCGCGCGATCGGCGAGATAGAGGTTGCGACCCTCGAACGGCGGCGGCTGGTTCGCGTTGTCCACGCCGCGCCTCAGCTCTGCGGCGGACGCTGCGCCGACTTCGGGCGAAACGCTTTGCAGACCTCGTCGTGGGTCTCGACGTACGGCCCGCCGATGAGATCGAGGCAGTACGGCACCGCGGGAAACACGCCGTCGAGCGTCTCCTTGATCGCCTTGGGCTGGCCCGGAAGGTTGAGGATCAACGCGTGGCCGCGGATGACGCCGGCCTGCCGCGACAGAATCGCGGTCGGCACGTATTTGAGGCTCACCTGGCGCATCTGCTCGCCGAATCCGGGCAGGACCTTGTGCGCGACGGCCAGCGTTGCCTCCGGCGTGACATCGCGCTGCGCAGGGCCGGTGCCGCCGGTGGTGAGGACCAGGTCGCAACCGACCGTGTCGACCAGCTCGACAAGGGTGCGCTCGATCAGCGGTTGCTCGTCGGGGATGAGTCGTGTCTCCATCCGCCACGGGGTCCGCAACGCGGCGGCGAACCATTCCTTCAGCCCCGGGATGCCCTTGTCCTCATAGACGCCGGCGGATGCGCGGTCGCTGATCGAGACGAGCCCGATCAGCAGCGATGGTGAATCGGTCATGGCCAGTCGATCATGCATCAAGGCTCAGTAACGCAGTCAAGGCCCGGAACAGCTCGCGGTACGCGCGCGGCGGGCGGCCCTGCTCACGCTCGGCGCGCACGCTTTCGACCAGCCCCGCCAGCCGCAGCGTGTCCGCCGCCGGCCGTTCGGCGCATAGCCGGTCGAGCGCGTCGGCTTCGAAGAGCAACCGCTCGCGCCAGCGCTCGACCGCGTGCAGGTGTGCTTTCTCGGTGTTGGGGGCGTCGGCCCACTGCGCGAGCCGCGTCCGGATCGGCGCCGGGTCGACGTTGCGCATCAGCCGGCCGATGAACTGGAGCTGCCGGCGACGGGCCTCGCGGGGCGTGATCCGCCGCGCGGCGTCGAGCGCCTCGACGAGTCGCTCCGGCAGATCGAGCTCGGTGAGACGGGCAGGGGCCACCCCGAGCAGCGCTTCGCCCAAGGCTTGCAGCGCGTCCATCTCGGCCTTGCGCCGGGTTTTCGATGGGGGCTCGGCCTCCTGGTCGGCCAGCGGGGGTGTTTCGTCGGGTCGTCGCACAGCAGCCGGTCGGGGAGGGGCGCGTTTGCTATGATAACCGGTCGCCCTGCGACCACCCAACCACCCAGAGTCCGTCGATGACCGAACCCGCCACCGCCACGCTTGCCGCACCTGCCACCCGGTTCCCGCTCGCCGCCGACGCGCTGGCTGCGGTTGCGGACCAGGTCCTCAAGGCAGCGCGCACGCGCGGCGCTACGGCCGCCGAAGCCGAGGTCTCGCAGGCTTTCGGGCTTTCGGTCACCGTGCGCAAGGGCGACACGGAAACGATCGCCTACAACCGCGACAAGGGGATCGGAGTCACGGTCTACGTCGGCGCGCGGCGCGGCCATGCCAGCACGGCGGACTTCTCCATGGCGGCGATCGGCGACACGGTCGCCAAGGCGCTGACCATCGCGCGCTATACCGCCGAGGATGATTGCGCCGGTTTGGCCGACCCGGAGCTCCTCGCCCGCGGCTGGGCCGACCTCGACCTGTACCACCCTTGGGACCTTTCGGTCGAAGAGGCGATCGCGCTTGGCCGCGAGTGCGAAGCCGCGGCGCTCGCGGTCGACCGCCGTCTGACCAACTCCGACGGCGCGACCGTGTCGCTGCACGAGGCGCAATTCGTCTATGCCAACACACACGGGTTCTCCGGCGGCTACTCCAGCTCGCGCCACGGCATCTACTGCTCGGTGATCGGCGACGAGGACGGCGGCATGCAGCGTGACGACTGGTACAGTGCGGCGCGATCGGCCCGCGATCTGGAGACCGCCGTGCACGTCGGCCGCCTCGCGGGCGAGCGCACCGCCCGCCGGCTGGGCGCGCGGCAACTGTCGACGCTCGAATGCCCGGTTCTGTACGAAGCCCCGGTCGCGGCCGGCCTCATCGGCCACTACGTCAACGCGACCAGCGGCGGCAGCCTGTATCGCAAGTCGTCGTTTCTCTTGGACAGCCTCGGCAAGCAGATTTTTGCACCGCAGATCACCATCCGCGAGGATCCGCATCTGCCTCGCGGCCAGGCGTCGGCGCCGTTCGACGACGAGGGGGTCGCGACCCGCCCGCGCGAGGTCGTCCGCGACGGCGTGGTGCAGGGCTACTTTCTCGGCAGCTACTCCGCGCGCAAGCTGGGGCTCGTCTCGACGGCGAACGCCGGCGGCAACCACAACCTCGTGATCAGCCACGGCGAGGACGACCTGCCGGCGCTGCTGCGCCGGATGCGCCGCGGCGTGCTCGTGACCGAGTTGCTTGGCCAGGGCGTCAATCCGGTCACCGGAGACTATTCGCGCGGCGCGGCGGGCTACTGGGTCGAAGGCGGAGAGATTGCCTATCCGGTCGAGGAAATCACCATCGCCGGCAACCTCGGTCGGATGTACCGAGATATCGTCGCGATCGGCAACGACGTGGATCGCCGCGGCTCGCGCCACTGTGGCTCGGTGCTCATCGGCGCGATGACCATTGCAGGCAACTAGCTACCGCGCCGGCGCCATGGTGCCCAAGCGGCCGTTGCGGGAACGAATCCGGACCTGGCGGCGCTCGCTGCGGGATCCGCTGCGTGGCGGCAAGTCGGCTGCGCACTGGATCGCCGCGCTACCCACCGGTGATCCGCTGCAGATCCAGCGCGAGGCGCTCGACCTGATCGCGTCGTTCCCGGGCGGGCGCCGGCGCATCGGCCCCGCGCAAGCCGAGGCGCTGCTCCGAATCGACGCCCGCTGCGAGCCGATCGTGAGCCAGTTGACCGCGCAATACACCGCCAATTACCAACGCTCCAGTGGGGTCGAAACGCGGCTGTGGCACGGCGTGTTTGATCTGGTCAAGGCGTTCACCGCCGCGTATCAGGCCGCGCTCAAAGCCGGCTACGCAGCCGGGGAGCAGAAACGCTGGAAGATCGTCCTGCCGCGCGTGCTGGTCAGGCTTGCGCACTACAAGGCGATCGACGGCAAGTTCCGCTTGTTCCGCTACGGCCACTGGATCCCCGCGCAATGGCGCGAACTGCACGAGCTGTACGAATTCGCGCGCATGCGCGGCTGGCAGCGCGAGCCGCTTGCCTTCGGCGCCGGCGCCTTCAGCCAGCCCGAACGCTCGCTGGAGCAGGAATACATCCGGGTGCTGCTCCTGATGCGGCTGGACAGCGGCAACTTCACGCCCGATCAGGTCGAGTGGGTCGCTCGGTCCCTTGAGGAATGGACCCAATCGGTAACGCTCGTGCCGCCGCCGGGGACCGGCGCCAATTTCTACCTCGACCTGTCGGGGACGCAGGGTCTCAAGCGCCAGGATCGGCCCCGCCCCGGCGGGAGGCTGATGTTCCTCGACGCTACCCCCGTCTACGCCCGCGTGGTCGAGCGGATGCGCGTGCTCCCCGAGCAGGACGCGGATCCGCACCTCCCGGGCTCGCTTCCGCCACGGGAGCAGAAGCTGCTGCTGATGCGCCTCGCCGCGCTGTACGGCCCGGACGCGCTCGCGTTCTCGCCCCGGGCGCCGCGCAAGTCGAGCGACGCCGAAGTGCGCGTCGTCGTCGGCCTGCAGGCGCTGACGCGCGCGGTTGCGGAGGTCGAACATCTCGCGCCGGAAGCCAAGACCTCGGGCGCGAAGCACAGCTACGACGAGATCACGCAGCTGGTCAATCCGAACGCCAATCCCGAATCCATCGCGCGGCGGATTCGCGGCTCACAGTGGAAAGTCGTCAACCGCAGCGAGAGCGGCTGCCGGATGATCGCGCCGGCGAAGGACGCGCCGCCGCGGCTGGGCGAGATCATCGCCATCACGGACGGCGACCGCTGGGAGCTGGCGGTCGTACGCCGGATGCAGCGGCAGCAGGTCGAGGAGGTGATCTGCGGCGTCGAGATCATTGCTCGGCGCATGGTGCGTGTGCTCTTGCGCAGCTGGGCCGCGCCGCTCGACGCGCACCACGCCGGGATGGACCGGCCCTTCTTCGGCATCTATCTGCCCGGCCATGCGGACAATCGGCAGTCCGCGCAACGCAGCCTCATCGGCCCCGACGACCGGTTCCTGCCGGGAGGCATGGTCGAGCTCGACACCGGCAATGCCCGCTATCTCATCCGGTTTACCCAGACGCTGGAGCGGCAGTCCGGCTGGGCCTGGTCGCTGTTCAATGCGGTGCGGAAGCTTTCCGGCTGATAGGGCGGCAAATTGGGTTAGAATCGCCCGCGAACCAGGCGCCACGCCCGGCAGCAGGCTACAGACCCATCGCGCCGGCGGAGGAGTTGAATGGGCCATCTTGATGTGCTGATTTCATCCAACGGAGGGGCAACCAAATGCAACGTCGTTCATTCCTGAAGAAAGCCGGCGTCGGCCTGGCGGCCGGAGCCGTCGCCGCGCCGGCGATCGGCCAGGGCACGCAGCCGGAAGTGAAATGGCGCTTGGCTGCGAGCTGGCCGAAGAGCCTCGATACGCTCTTCGGCGGCGCCGAACTGATCTCCAAGCGCTGCGCCTCGGCGACCAACGGCAAGTTCCAGATCCAGGTCTTTGCCGCCGGCGAAATCGTTCCGGGGCTGCAGGTGCTCGACGCCGTGCAGAACGCGACGGTGCAATGCTGCCATACGGCGCCCTACTACTTCTTCGGCAAGGATCCAACGTTCGCCTTCGCCTGCGCGA
Organism: Casimicrobiaceae bacterium; assembly: GCA_041493285.1. Classification (GTDB taxonomy): domain Bacteria; phylum Pseudomonadota; class Gammaproteobacteria; order Burkholderiales; family Casimicrobiaceae; genus PALSA-1003. Next base: position 1,232 of record JBGPYP010000081.1, on the reverse strand, counting down.
TTCCGTTCGGCATGAACGCGCGCCAGCAGAACGCCTGGATGTATCACGGCGGCGGGCTGGAGTTGATGCGTGAGTTCATGAAGGACTACAACGTCTACAACATCCCGGCCGGCAACACCGGCGCGCAGATGGGCGGGTTCTTCCGCAAGGAGCTGAAGACGGTCGCCGACATGAAGGGCCTGAAGATGCGCATTGGAGGCTCTGCCGGCGTCGTGTTGCAGAAGCTGGGTCTGGTACCGCAGCAGATCGCCGGCGGCGACATCTACCCCGCGCTGGAGAAGGGGACGATCGACGCCGCGGAATGGGTCGGTCCGTACGACGACGAGAAGCTCGGCCTGTACAAGGTCGCGAAGTACTACTACTACCCGGGCTGGTGGGAAGGCGGTCCGGAGCTCGACCTGTTCGTCAACACCAAGGCGTGGTCGGAGCTGCCCAAGGACTACCAGTCGATCCTCGAAGCCGCGTGCGCCGAGGCGAATGTCGACATGGTGGCGAAGTACGATGCGCTGAACCCACCGGCACTACGCCGGCTGGTTGCGGCCGGCGTGATACTGCGACCGTTCCCACGCGAGATCATGCAGGCATCGTATAAGGCGGCGGTCGAGGTTTACGACGAGTTCGCAGCCACGAATCCGAAGTTCAAGAAGGTCTACGAGCCGTGGAAGAAGTTCCGCGACGACGACATTCTCTGGTTCCGCGTCGCCGAAAGGGAATTCGACCAGTTCATGGCGACCGCGAGCCAGCAAAGCGCGGCGCCTGCCAAGAAATAGCAACGAGGTGGCGGAGCAGCCGCCAGGCAGCATAAAAAAAGCCCCGCATGTGCGGGGCTTTTCTTTTGTGCGCCCGGCAGGGCGCACGTACTTGGAGGTGGAAGTCCTCTACACACTCGGCAAGGAGAAGTGTTAGCCGAACGGCAAGGGTATCGCGGGCGACTGCGAATCCGGAGGAAGCTGTAGGCAAAGCGCTGGCCTGACGAACAGGAAGCGGATAGAGGCGGCGCAGCGGGGTGAGCAGGCAAATAAATGTGAAGCCCGATACTTGCACGGAACGCTGCGACGTAGATCCGACAGGCATAAGCGTGAAGGTACGTGCGCCATACCCGGGGAGATCTGGCGGAGTGCCACAGTGCTACTGACATCGAAAGGTGTTGGGATGCTCTGCCAGAAGTCAGCCGAGGCCATAGTAGGTGTCAGTCTGAACCGAAGGGCCGAACGTGAAAGGCCGCGAGTAGG
>JBGPYP010000195.1:0-5038 GCA_041493285.1 Casimicrobiaceae bacterium | reverse complement strand
TAAACCTGTAATGGGCTAACCTTTAGCGATTGCCTGGATTCGCGCGGTTCCCTGGAGGCAGCGATGAAGTGGAATACCGTGTGGCGTGTGGCCGCTCTTCTCGTGGCGACGGTTGGTATCGGGACTCCCGCGTTCGCGCAGCCGTTTCCGTCGAAAGCAGTCAAGATCACCGCGCCGTACTCCGCCGGCGCCGGGCCCGCAACGTTCACGCGCGTGCTGGCCGACAAGCTCTCCAAGGCCTGGTCGCAGCCGGTCATCGTCGACCCGCGGCCGGGAGGGAGCGGTTTCATCGCCATCGAGGCGGTGAAGAACGCCGCGCCCGACGGCCACGAGCTGCTGGTCGTGAGCAACTCGCACGTCGCGATCAACCCGGCGTTGTACAAGAAGCTTCCGTACGACCCGGAGAAGGACTTCGTGCCGGTGGCGCTGTTCTATCGCACGCCGTTTTTCATCGTCGTGTCCACCGCCGGGCCGTATCCAACCGTACCGGCGCTGATCGCCGCGGCCAAAGCCAGCCCGGGAACGGTCTCCTACGGGTCGTCGTACGTCGGCAGCCCGTCGCACCTCGGCAGCGCGGAATTCGAGTACCTCACCGGCACGAAGATGATCCACGTGCCGTTTCGGGACCAGTCGCAGATGTACGTCGGCATCGCCAACGGTGACGTCGGCTGGGCGTTCTCGACGCTGGGCTCGGCGCTGCCGCTCATCCAGGCCGGGCGCATCAAGCTCATCGCCATCGCCGCGAAGCAGCGACTCAAGACGCTGCCCGACGTGCCGACGGTCACGGAGGCGGGCGGCCCCGCAGGGCTCGCGGTCGATTCATGGCTCGGAATCGTCGCGCCGCGTGGAACCCCGCCGGAGGTCGTGCGCCGGATCAACGCGGAAGTGAACCGCCAGCTCGCCGATCCCGAAGTGCTGCAGCAGCTGCAGACGTTCGGCTTCGAAGCCGCGCCCGGCACGCCCGAGCAATTCGCCGAAGCGATCCGCGCCGACGCGAAGAAATACGGCGAGCTGGTGCGGCGGACCGGCGCAACCGCCGACTAAGGAACCTAACTAGGACGACGCCGGGGCGAGCGCCGCGTAGTACTCCCACGCCCGCTCGACGATCGGCGGCGTGAGCTGATCCGAAACGGGCCCGGCCTCTTCGCGCGTGAAGGCGCGGATCCGCCGCGCGTCGCCGCCGGCGGCGGCAAGCATCCGCAACTGCAGCTCCGCGCTCTCCTCGAGGAAGCATGCGGCGACCGTCGCGGTACGCACGTCCGCGCACGCGGTCGTGATCCCGTGCCCCCGCATCATGACCGCGATGCCGGTGCCGAGCGTCCGCGTCAGCGCGTCACCCAGCTCACGGCTGCGGATGAGGCCGACGCGCTCGTACTCGGCAATGCCGTCGAGAAAGGGTCCCCCCTGATTGTGGACGACGCGATGCGGCTCGCCGATCTGCGTGAGGCAGATGCACGCCGGCGCGTGCGCGTGCACGATTCCGCCGACGTCCGGCCGCGCCTTGTAGGCGCGCGCGTGGATCCACAACTCGCTGTTCGGGACGCCATCGCCCGAGAGCACGGTGCCGTCCGTATCGAGAACGAGGAGACTATTCTCGTCGGCGAATCGCGGCGAGCGACGCGTCGGCAGCACAAAGGTATTCGTGCCGGGAATGCGCGCGCTGGCGTGCCCGAACGCGGTCGAAAGCCCGCAGCGCTCGAGGATGCGGTTGGCGAGCGCTACGTCGCGGCGCAAGGCAGCTTCCTTCTTCACGACTTTGCCTGTCCCGGTCATCTTCCGCGCGGATCGCTGTTTCGACGATCGGCATCTTACCCCGATCGCGGTGTCGGACTGATGGAGAGCCTCCACAGCAGCCTCGCAGATCAGGTCGGCGACAAGTATTATGGGGTCGGGACGCTGAACGACGACGCACCGGCCAGCGAGTTTGAATTCTCAAGGTAGCCATTGCTAGCGCTGCGCAGGCTGATGGCCAGAATCCGCATCAATCGCGCTCCGGTGTTGACGCTGTGGGCGGCGGTCGTCGCCGAGCGGTTAGGCTACCCGCGCGCAACCGCACTGACGCTGGGCAAGAGCGTCGCCGGGTTGAACGCGCAGTCCAAGGGGCAGCGGCTCGGCATCTACGAGGAACGACCGAAAGGCGACGCAGAGCGACGCGAGAAGGCCGAGCCCGGCGCTGCGGCGACCGTCGCGCTCATGGGGCGCGAGATCCCAGTCTCCAAGACCGCGGACGGATTGCGCGCGACCGTCGACGGCAAGTCAGTCGATCCCGCTGGCGTGGAGCGTTATCTCATCACGAAGTTCGGCGATACGCTACCCGATGCGCGTGCCGCCATGCGAGAGCTCGCGCACGCCTACGCACCGCGCGAGCTTGCCGGGCGGGCGTACGATCTCTACCAAGATTTCCGGCCGAGCATTCCCGAGGGAGAGAAGGGCTGGGGAGCGAAAGGCGAGCTGGATCTGGGGCACATCCGCTCATTGGCGAAGTAGTATCAGCTCGCTTTGTTCGTAGTCACCACATGACGGAGTTGCAGCGATGACTCGATTGCAGATACGTGTGCTCCTCGCGGGCATGGTGATCTTGAGCGGAGCGCCGGCTGCCGCGCAGACTGTACCGAAGCCGGACGCGTCGCGGGGCGAGTTGCTCTATGCGACCCACTGCACCGGCTGTCATACCTCGCAGGTCCATTGGCGCGACAAGAAGCTGGCAACCGACTGGACGAGCCTTAAAGCGCAAGTGCGCCGGTGGCAGTCCAATACCGGCCTCGGCTGGAGCGAGGAAGAAATCGTCGATGTCACGCGCCACCTGAACGTGCTCTACTATCACTTTCAACCGCCGGGCAGCCAGGCCCAAGCCGCGCCCGGGACGATGGTGAGCGCGCGGGACAACTGAGTCCCGGAATGAAGTCGTCTCTGACGCCACTCGATGCCCGACTTCACCAGCGACTACGAACTCGGTCGTGCCGCAGTGCTGCGCGAACTGGAGTGCTGCGTTCTCGGTTGCGCGTATGGGGCGACCAGCTGGACGACGCGCCGCGAAGCGTCTCGAATCGCGGAGATGCTCGCCCTCGGCCCGGGCGACCGACTGCTGGACGTGGGCGCAGGGTCCGGATGGCCAGGACTGTATCTGGCGCAGCTTGCAGGCTGCGATGTGGTCCTGGTGGACCTTCCTCTCATCGGGCTGCAGATAGCGCAGGAGCGCGCCGTCGCAGACGGGCTGGCGCTGCGCTGTCGAGTGGCTGTAGCGAACGCCGCGGCGCTCCCATTCAAAGACGGCTCGTTCGACGTGGTGAGTCACTCCGACGTCCTGTGCTGTTTGCCGGCGAAAGAGTCGATGTTGCATGCCTGCCGTCGCGTCGCGCGCGCCGGCGCGAAGATGGCGTTCTCCGTCATCGCTCTGGCACCATCGCTGTCCGACGCCGAGCGGCAGATCGCGATCGCCTCCGGCCCCGAGTTCGTCGATGTTTCCGGCGATTACAGCACCCTGCTCGGCGAGTCCGGATGGGTCCTGCTCGAGCGCATTGACGTAACGCTGGAATTCGCGTGCACGCTTAGTACCTCGATTGACGGCATGACAGCACGCACCGACGCGATCACCAAGGTGGTGGGCAGCGATGAATTCTCTGCACGCCTGCAGCGCCGGCGAGACACCCTCGCCGCGGTCGAACGCCGATTGTTGATCCGCGAAATCTTCGTCGCGCAGGCGTGAACCGGGGTCAGAACACGATTTGGAGCTATCGCTCGCATCGGCGCCGCAGACGTCAAACCATGGTCTGACCCCCCTTGACCCACTGCATCGGCTGTCATACCTCGCAGGTCCATTGGCGCGACAAGAAGCTGGCAACCGACTGGACGAGCCTCAAAGTGCAGGTGCGCCGGTGGCAGTCCAATACCGGCCTCGGCTGGAGCGAGGAAGAAATCGTCGATGTCACGCGCCACCTGAACGTGCTCTACTATCACTTTCAACCGCCGGGCGGCCAGGCCGAAGCCGCGCCCGGGACGATGATTGGCGCGAGCGCGCTGGGCGATTGAACGCGTAACGAAACCGTCCCTGAGCCACGATCGCATGGCACGCCGAACGTTACCGTTGGCACAGGTATACCGCCTGCTCGAGCCCGGCCCGGTCGTGCTCGTCACAACCGCGCGCAAGGGGCGCCCGAATGTCATGGCGATGTCCTGGCACACCATGATGGAATTCGAGCCGCCGCTCGTGGGCTGCGTGATCAGCAATCGCAACTATTCGTTCGATACGCTTCGGGCGACGAAGGAGTGCGTGCTCGCCATTCCGGCGGTCGAGCTCGCGAAGCAGGTCGTGGCTTGCGGTAACAGCTCCGGCCGGAAGATCGACAAGTTCAAGGCGTTCCACCTGACGCCGTCGCCCGCGTCCAGGGTCGCCGCGCCCCTCGTCGACGAATGCTTCGCCAACCTCGAGTGCCGGGTCGTCGATTCCCGGATGGTGCCGAAGTACAATTTTTTTGTGCTCGAGGTGATCAAGGCGTGGATCGATCGCTCGCGACGCGAGCCACGCACGATCCATCACCGCGGCATGGGTGTGTTCATGGTCGCCGGCCGGACGCTCCGGTTGCCCTCGAAGATGAAGTGAACGCGCGTCCTACCGCCAGAACTCGCGGGAGGCGATGCGCGCGCCTTCGGCCATCGCGGCCATCTTCGCCCACACGACGTCCGGATCGACGGCCGCCTGACCGACCCAGGTGCCGAAGCCGCAATCGCTGCCGGCCATGACGTTCTCGCGGCCGACGAGCTTCGCATAACGGCCGATCCGCTGCGCGACGAGCTCAGGGTGCTCGATGAAGTTGGACTTCGACTCGATCACTCCCGGGATCAGGAGTTTTCCTTCCGGCAGCTTGACCTTCTCGAACAGCGCCCATTCGTGCGCGTGACGCGGGTTCGCCGCCTCGATCGCGATGGCCGAGGGCCGCGCGCGGAACACGATGTCGATTACGTCGGCGAGCGCGACGTCGCAGTGATGCGGGCCTTCGTAGTTGCCCCAGCACAGGTGCATGCGCAACCGTTCGGGCGG
>JBGPYP010000016.1:0-17148 GCA_041493285.1 Casimicrobiaceae bacterium | reverse complement strand
AGCGGCAGCTCGGAGAGCAGCACCGCGAGCGTGCGATCGTGCGCGCTATCGGCATCATCAGCCTGCGGCGCGGTAGCGGGCGCGTCGACGATCAGCACGAATTCGCCACGCGCGCGGTCGGCATCGGCGGCAAGCCAGGAAGGCGCATCGCCGAGGCGACAACGATGAATGGACTCGAACCGCTTGGTCAGCTCGCGGGCGATGACGAACTCGCGCTCGGCGCCGTACGCAGCGACAAGCGCGTCGAGCGTCGCCGCGATCCGGTGCGGCGCCTCGTAGAACACGAGCGCGCAGGGACAATCGCGCAGGCGCTCGAGCTCGGTCCGGCGCGCTGCCGCGGTCGCGGGCAGGAACCCACAGAAAAGCCACCGCGGCGCCGCGACGCCGGAGGCGGAGAGCGCGGCGATGATCGCGCTGGCGCCCGGCACCGGCACGACGGCAAAGCCGGCGTCGGCGACCGCGCGCACCAGCGCCGCACCGGGGTCGCTCACGGCCGGCGTGCCGGCGTCGCTCACCAGCGCGACGCTCTTTCCGACGCCGAGCAGCGCGACGATTTCGGCCGCACGGCGACGCTCATTGTGTTGGTGCAAGGAGAGAAGCCGCGATGCAATGCCGTGGCGCGCGAGCAGCTTCGCCGTCACCCGCGTGTCTTCCGCCGCGATGACGTCGACCGCCGCAAGAACGTCGAGCGCGCGCAAGGAGATGTCACGCAGATTTCCGAGCGGCGTCGCGACCACATATAATGTGCGTCCGCTCGCCGGCAATGCCTCGCCCGTCGCCACGGCGACATCCTCCCTTCGATGGCCCCACCGTTTGCCCGCGTTTACGCCCTTTGGCCGCTTTGGGTCGCGGCAACGCTGGCGCTGGCCGCTTGCGCAGGGCCCGCGCCATTGTCCGGGTCGCGGCCGCCCGCGACAACCGTCGCCGCACCGGCGCCGACGTCACAGCCGCTTCCGGCGCCGGCGACGATCGGGTCGGTACCCGAGGCAGAGCCGCCGCCGAAACCCGTGCCTGCGACGCCCCACGTGACCCGCCCGACCACCGACACGATCGTTCTCGTCCTGCCGCTCGAATCTTCGCTCTACGGCCGCGCCGCCGAAGCGGTCAGGGCCGGATTTCTCGCCGCTGCCAAAGCCGCCGGCAGCGCCGCACGAACCCGCGTGATCGGCCACGGCGATGACGGCGTGCTGCCTGCATTCGCAGCCGCAGCCGACTCCGGAGCCGCGCTCGTCGTCGGCCCGCTCACGCGCGACGATCTGAAGACCGTCGTTGCGTTGGCGCTGGCCCGGCCGCGAATGCTGGCGCTGAACCAACTCGACGACGGCTCGGTGCTGCCAGACGAAGCGTACGCGCTGACGCTGTCGGTGGAAAGCGACGCCGCGCTGCTTGCGCGGCGCGCGCGCGACGACGGAGTGCGCACGCTCGCCACCGTCAGCAGCGACGCGCCGCTGCAGCGCCGATTCAAGGCCGCCTTCGCGGCAGCCTGGGAGCGCGCCGGCGGCACCGCGTTGCGCGACACTCGGTTCGTCGCCAATCCCGAGGTGCTCGGCATCCTGCGACGCGAGCTGGCGGCGCGGCCTCCCGACGCGGTCTTGCTCTGCGTCGCTGCGGGCGAGGCCACATTGACGAAGTCCTTTCTCCCGCCGGGCCCCGTCTACGCGAGCAGCCAGGTCGCCGACGGCCTGTCGACGCAAATGCTGCGCGACCTCGAAGGCGTGCGCTATGTGGAGATTCCGTGGCTCGCCGATCCGGGCGCTACCGCGTTCGCCCGCCTGCCGCGCGCGAGCCTCGACGACCCCGTGCTCGAGCGGCTCTATGCACTCGGGCTCGACGCGTTCGCGATCGGAGAGATCCTCGCCAACCCGATCCCTCCGGATCGCGTCGAGCTGGAAGGAGCGACGGGGCACCTGTCGCTGATGCCTACCCGCGCCTTCGCCCGCGATGGCCGGATCATGGTGATCCACGACGGCCAAAGCGCGCTCTACTCGCCGCCGCAATGAACCACGGGGCGGTGGCCGAAGCGCTCGCCGCGCGCTTTCTGATCGCGCGCGGCCTGGCCATCGTCGGCCGCAACTATCGCTGCCGCGGCGGCGAGATCGATCTTATCGCCCGCGACGGCAAGACGCTGGTGTTCGTCGAGGTGCGTTTGCGGCGCAATCGCGCCTTCGGCGACGCCGCGGAGAGCATCACCGCCACCAAGCGCCGGCGGCTCCGGCTCGCGGCGGGGTATTATCTCGCCGGCCTCGCACGCGAGCCGCCATGCCGGTTCGATGCGATCCTCCTCGATACGCTTGCCGTCGAGAACATCGAATGGCTGCGCGGCGTCGATATCTAAGAAACCTAAAGCCGTCCCGTGGGCGGACTTGCTACAATTCAGGCCACCAGACCCTCGTTACCGATGGACACCACACGCCGCATCCGGGCGCACTTCGCCGACAGCGCCCAGCTCAAGCTCGCCGCCGTCGACGTCATGACGCCGCACATCGCGCGCGCCGCCGCGCTGATGACCGACTGCCTGCTCGCCGACGGCAAGATCCTTGCTTGCGGCAACGGCGGCTCGGCCGCCGACGCCCAGCATTTCGCAGCCGAGATGGTCGGACGCTTCGAGCGTGAGCGGCCGGAGCTTCCCGCGATCTCGCTCGCTACCGACACCTCGATCCTGACCGCGATCGCCATCGATTACGATTTTGCGCAGGTGTTCGCCAAGCAGGTACGCGCGCTCGGCGACTCCGGCGACGTGCTGCTGGCGATCTCAACCTCCGGGAATTCGGGCAACGTCGTGGCCGCAGTGGACGCCGCGCACGAACGCGGCATGCGTATCATCGCGCTGACCGGGAAGGGAGGCGGCCGGCTCGCCGAACTTGTGACCGCCGACGATGTCCATCTGTGCGTTCCGCACAACGTTACCGCGCGCATTCAAGAAGTCCACCTCCTCACCATCCACTGTCTATGCGACGCGGTCGACGCCAGCCTCCTGGGAGATGAAGCATGATGATGCAACTGGCGCGTACCGCCCTTGGCGCCACGGCGCTCGTCGCCATCGCGGCGCTGCTCTGCGGCTGTGTCCCTCTGATGGTTGCCGGCGGCGTGGCGGCCGGCGCGGCCGTCGCGACCGATCGCCGCACGACCGGGACGCAGGTCGACGACGAGCTCATCGAGGACAAGGTCTCCTTCGCCGTGCGCGAGCGGTTCAAGGGCGACTTCCACGTCAATGTCACGAGCTACAACGGCATCGTCCTTTTGACCGGCGAGGTCCCCGCGGACGCCGCAAAGGCCGATATCGGCGAGATCGCGCGCACGACGCCGAAGGCGCGGTCGGTGCAGAACGAGCTCGTCGTCGGTCCGGTCACCGATCTTAGATCGCGCACCAACGACACGCTGATCACCTCGAAGGTCAAGACGCGGTTTGTCGAGGCCAACAAATTCCAGATCAACCACGTCAAGGTCGTCACTGAGCACGGCGTCGTATATCTGATGGGGCTCGTGCGCCATGGTGAAGGCGACGCGGCCGCCGAGATCGCAAGTACGACCAGCGGCGTGCAGCGCGTGGTCAAGGTCTTCGAGTACATCGCCGGATGACCGCTCGCGGGAGCGAGTCACTCGAGCCCGCCTTCGCCGCCAAGATCGCGACGCGGGCGACGCTGGCCGCGCGCATTGCCGCATTGTCGCGGCCACGCGTATTCACCAACGGCGTGTTCGACATCCTGCACCGCGGGCACGTAACCTACCTCGCCCGCGCCCGCGCGCTCGGCGCCTCGCTCATCGTCGGCGTCAACACCGACGCGTCGGTGCGCCGCCTGGACAAGGACGATGACCGGCCGGTCAATCCGCTCGACGACCGGCTCGCGGTTCTCGCCGCGCTGGAATCGGTGAGCTTGGTGGTGCCCTTCGACGAGGATACGCCGCTCGCGCTCGTGCTCGAGTGTCATCCCGACGTCATCGTCAAGGGCGGCGATTACTCGGTCGCGACGACCGTTGGCGCGGCCGAGGTGATCGCGTGGGGCGGCCGCTTCGAGGCGATCCCCGTCGTTCCCGGTCGCTCGACCTCGGCGCTGCTGGAGAGGATCCGGCGCTAGCGCGCGCCCTGCTATAATTTGCAATTGAAACTCCGCAGCGATCTCGATGCCGTGTATCAACCGCTCGACCCCACAGCACTGCAGGCGCTGTTGCAAGACGGAGTACCGCCGCAATTGATCGACGTACGCAGCGCCGCCGAGACCGCGCGCGGCGTCATCGCGAGGGCATTGCACATCGAGCTCTCCGCGCTCCCCGCGCGCGTCCGAGCTCGACCCCGACCTGCCATGCGTCTTGTACTGCCTGTCGGGCGTGCGATCGGCCCAAGGCTGTGCCTATCTCGCGCAGCGCGGCTTCCGGCGCCTGTATCACCTCGACGGCGGCATCGCCGCCTGGGCCAAGGCCGGATTGCCCATCGGCTAAGGAACCTACGATGGAACAAACGCTGCAGGCCGATCGCGAGGTGGATGCCCGTGGGCTCAACTGCCCGGTCCCGATCCTGCGCACGAAAAAAACGCTCAACGACATGGTGAGCAGCCTGGTCAAGCGGAAATAGCGGACGCAAGCGGGGGCGGCGCCGGCGGTTGAAATCGCCTGGTGCCATGCCCAATGGTGATGAATGCTTCCTACAATGAAGGACACCGCATGGCGACCGACACGCCTGCCGTTCTGGAACTGACCAAGGACAGCTTCGCCTCGTCGATCGACGGCCATCCGTTCGCGGTCGTCGATTTCTGGGCGCCGTGGTGCGGCCCCTGCCGCGCCTTCGCCCCGGTATTCGCCGGCGCCGCCCTGCGCCACCCCGACGTGCTGTTCGCCAAAGTGAACACCGAGCAAGAGCAGGAGATCGCCGCTCATTTTCAAATCCGGTCGATCCCGACATTGATGATTTTCCGCGACAACATTATCGTCTTCGCGCAGGCAGGCGCGTTGTCCGCCGGCGCATTCGACCAGGTGCTTGCGGTGGCAAAGGCGCTCGACATGGAAGCCGTGCGGCGCGAGGTGGCGGCGCAGGCGAACGAGCCCAGGGCAGCCAGCGCTTAAGCCGCCCAGCGCTTTACCCAGGCCGGAGTGGCACGATATGTCCATCGCGCTCGTGCTCCTGCCGGACTTCCTCCTGATCGTCGCCGGCGTCCTGCTCGCGCGCCTGCGTGCTTTCGATGCGGTTTTTGGGCCGGCGCCGAGCGGCTGGTCTACTTCGTGTTGTTTCCCGCACTGCTGTTCCGCTCGCTCGCGAGCGGCGCGCTAACGATTGGCGCCGCGCTACCGCTGGTTGCGACCGGACTCGCATTCACCGTATCCGGGATCGTCCTGTCGTTGCTGGCCCGCCCCTTGTTCCGGCTGCCCCAGGGCGAGTTCGCCGCGCGCTTCCATTGCGGGTTCCGCTTCAACACCTATCTCGCACTCGCGGTCGCCGAGCGCTTGCAGGGCGCACGCGGTCTCGCAGCCATCACGTTGCTCGTCGGGATCCTGGTTCCCGTGGTCAACGTCGCCGCGGTCGGCATGCTGGCGCGCGACGGGCGCGGACGCGTGCTGTCGGCGCTCGTCCGAAACCCGCTGGTGCTCGCGTGCGCGGCGGGCCTCGGCTGGGGCACCACCGGATGGCCGTTGCCCGACGTCCCGAACCGCGTCCTGGGCAACCTGGGCGGTGCATCGCTCGCGCTTGGGCTGCTCACGGTCGGCGCTGCGCTGAAGATCGAGCGCGGCGGCTTGCCGCTGCCTGCGCTCGCCTACTGGACCGGATTGAAGCTCATTGCCGTCCCTGCCTGCGCGCTGCTTGCCGGTGGCGCGTTCGGCTTGCAGGGACCGATGCTGCAGCTCGCGGTCGTTATGGCTGCCGTCCCGACCGCGCCGTCGGCTTACGTGCTGGCGACGCAGATGAACGGGAAGGGCCGTCCGGTTGCCTTCCTGATCACGACCGGTACGCTCGCCGCGGCGATCACGTTGCCGTTCTGGCTCGCGATCGTCGGTGAGCGCTAGCGCCGCGCCGAGTCCGTCGACGATGGCCAGATCACAACGCAAAGGCAAGCCACACCCAAGAGCCGTCGCGCAATGTCTCGACCCGAGGCACGACCGGCGGGGAGAGCACTACTAGCGCCGATAGCGGTTCAGAAAATCCAGCACGATCCCTGCCTGACTCTTTTCGATCGCCGCGTCGAGGCTGCGGTCGTTGGGGTCGTACTGGGCGGCTTTGCGAAAGGCATTGATCGCGTCCTGGTGATAGCCCTGCGCCTGCATCGCGTAGCCAAGGCAGCGCCACGGGTCCGGGCTCCAGAACTCGAGATTGGACCACGCTTGGCAAAGCTCGGTCGCGCGCCGCCAGTTGCCGGCTTGGAGCATGCGCGGGCCTTCGCCGCGGAGCAGCGCCAGTCGTGCCTGCCGCTCCGCGAACAGTGCCGTCGTGTCGATGTCGTCGACGGCGGGGCCGCGAGTCGCCGGCGGGCCCGGCGCCGGTGCGGTCGCCGTCAGGCTGCGGTCGATCGAGCCGATCTTGCCTACGTCGCCCTGAAATCCGTACGACAGCAGCGACCGCCGCGACGGGACCCACGACACGAGCGCCGACTTGGCCATGGCGATCGAGTCGGTCATCGGCTCGTGCCAGGCCACGCCGTAGAGCCAGAGCATCGCGGCGAGCCCCACGACACCGGTGACCGTGTTGAGCACGCCGGGCGGGCTGTGCGTGACGAGGCAATCCTCGGCGAAGTCCCAGTCGGTCTCACCGTTCTGCGCCACCGTCTCGTAGGCGACCGCGATCAGGATCGGCGCGGCCACCGGGAAGCCGCAGGCAATCCCTTCCCACCACACGCGGAACGCGCGCCGCAGCGCGCGCTGCAGCTGGGCGCGCACGTCGCGCCGAGCGTACGCGTCGCTGATCGAGAACTGCAGATACACGCCGAACAGCCACTTGCCGGGCGTCTGCTGCAGTGATGCGATCAACAGCGCTTCGACCGGGACCCAGCTCGCCGTGATCAGCATCGGCGCGACCAGCGGATGGCCGATCCAGAATGCGGCCTGGTCGCCGACCACGCCCGCGCCGTGCAGCTCGGAGAGGAGCAGCGCCAGCATCAGACCCCAGATCGCGTAGTCGAACAGCCGAGCCGCGAGCCGGTTCCACGGCCGCGGCTCGCTCGTCCGGCCCGCCTTCGCGCGCTCGAGCTCCGCCATCCGCAACTGGAAGATCCAGCTCGCGTCCTCCTGCGGCGCATCGGTTCCGAGGAACACGCTCTTTTCGCGCCGCCAGTTGAGAATGGCAATGTCGGTTTGCGGCACCAGCGCCGGTATCGGCGCCGCCCGGCGCCGCCGCAGGTGGGCGATCCCGTGCACAACACCGTAGATCAGCGCTAGGGCGAGCAGCGTCAGCGTAAGCCACACCAGCACCTGCTTGGCGACGAGCACCGCGTCCGCCGGTGTGACGAAGACGATCGCGCCGGCGATGAACGCGGCAAACAGCGCGCACAGCGCGAGGCGGCCTGCCAACGAGCGGCCGAAGGACGCGACGACGCGCTCGGTCAGCCCGGGGTGATGCAGGGTCTTCTCCGGTGGCTCCCCCGGCGTCGTGAGAACGCGTTCCTCGGCGATGTCGATCGCGTCGTCGCCGGCTTGCGTCGCGGTTCCGGTTCCGGCGTCCGCGGCGACGTTGGACACGAAATGCGCGATGCGCTGCTCGGTGGTCGCCTCGGTCGTGACCGCGAGCTCCTGATCGTAGCGCTGCCTGTGGTCCGAATCGCTCAGTATGCGGCTGGCATGATTGATGAAGCGCAGCGCCTCTTCGACATTGCCCTGGCCGTCGCGCGTCTTCGCGTAATACTTGCGGATGAGGCGGCGCAGCGCGGCCCGCACCTCCTCATCCGAGGCGGCCTGCGGAATTCCCAGGGCTTCGTACAACGTTGCTTTCATGGCCGCGATTGCGGGCAAATACACCGAATTTTGACGTTGGAATGTTCCGGTAATTGGCCCCGCAATGCAAGTTGCGCGGTCGGTTGTCTGCTTGGGCACCGCACAAACTGCGCAACGCTGGCGCTGCGCGGCAAACGCTGCCGCTGCGCGTCACGCGAGCGGCAATAAGGCGGCCTGGGGCCGCCTTATGCAAGCTGACGGAAACTGAGGGAAGCTGAGGCGAACTTGAGCGGTGCCGAGCGGAGCTGACGAAAGCGCCTACTCGCCCTGCCGGTCCTCGCGCTGTGCCAGCTTCTCGCGAATCCGCGCGGACTTCCCGGAGCGCCCGCGCAGGTAATAGAGCTTCGCGCGGCGCACGTCGCCCTTGCGCTTGACCTCGATGCTCGCAATGAGCGGCGAGTAGGTCTGGAAGGTGCGCTCGACGCCCTCGCCGCTCGAGATCTTGCGCACCACGAACGACGAATTGAGGCCACGGTTGCGCTTGGCGATCACGACGCCTTCGTAAGCCTGCACGCGCTTGCGCTCGCCCTCGACCACGTTGACGTTGACGATGACCGTGTCGCCCGGCGCGAACTCGGGAACGGCCTTGCCCAGACGGGCGATCTCTTCCTTCTCCAGCGTATCGATGATATTCATTAACGTTTCCTTTCCATCCGGTCGGCCGGTGGCCTGGCGCGCAGCGCAGCGGATCCGCTGATGCGCGCGGTTTGTTGTTCTCCTAACCCTTCGTTGCTTGCTCCTGCCTTTCCCGCTTGAATTCCTCGAGCAACTCCATTTCTTCGGCGCTCATTCCGCGCGCGGCGAGCAGGTCGGAGCGCCGCAGCCACGTGCGCCCCAGCGCCTGCTTCAGGCGCCAGCGCGCGATCTGCGCATGGTCGCCCGACAGCAGCACGGCGGGCACCGCCCACCCCTCGTAAACCTCCGGCCGCGTGTAGTGCGGGCAGTCGAGCAACCCGGCGACAAAGGATTCCTCGACGCTCGACTGCGCGTCGTTCAAAGCCCCGGGCAGCTGGCGGACGATCGCATCGATCAGCAGCAGCGCCGGCAGCTCGCCGCCGGAGACGACGAAATCGCCGACCGCGAGCTCAAGATCGACGCTACGCTCGACGATCCGCTCGTCGATCCCTTCGTAGCGCCCTGCAATGACCACCAACCCCGCCTCGACCGCCAGCTCCGCGACTCGCTTATGCCCAAGCGGCTCGCCTTGCGGCGACATGTAAATCACCTTCGGCGCCGCCACGCCGTCGCGCCGGAGCCGCTCCCGCGCCGCCGCGATGGCACGTTCCAGCGGTTCGACCAGCATCACCATGCCCGGCCCGCCACCATACGGGCGGTCGTCGACGCTGCGATGGCGGTCCGTCGCGTAATCGCGCGGGTTCACCGTACCGAGCGTCCACAAGGTCCGTTCGCGCGCCCGTCCGGTTACCCCGTACCGCGCGGCGCCCTCCACTAGCTCTGGGAACAGCGTGACGACCTCTATACGCATCGTTTGCGCGTTCCCGCTGCCGCAATCCTGTCGCGGCCTGGTGTCAGTAATCCAACTGCCAGTCGACCACGATGCGCGCCAACGCCAAATCAATCGCGTCGACGTGCGCCGGCGTGAGCGGGATCAACCGCTCGCCGCCCTCGCCCCCTTCGCGCGCCACGCGAAGTACCGGGTGCGCGCCCGTCTCCAGCAGCCCGGTCACGTGTCCGAGGGTCGCGCCCGCACGGTTGACGACCATCAGGCCAACCACGTCGGCCAGATACACTTCGCCTGCGCCCGTCGCCGGCAGCGCCGCACGTGGGACCGCGATCGCTGCGCCGCGCCACGGCGCCACTTCTTCACGTCCGTTCAACCCCTCGAGCCGCGCCACGACCGTACCCGAATGTTGGCGTGCTTCGAGCACTGCGAACTCGCGCCAGGCGGCGTCATCCTTCGCGAGCCACCACGCCCGGTACGCGAGCAGTCCCGCGGGCGATGCCGTGAAAGTCCGCGCCTTGAGCCAGCCTTGCACGCCGTAGGCCGCGAGCACCTTGCCCATGACGACAAGTTCGGTCGGCGCGCGCTCGCCGGGCCCTTCGGTCCCCTTACCCTTACGCAGCGGTCGCCTGCGCGCCGGCAGCCGGCTCCGGCTTTCCACCGCTCCCCGCCGCCTTCTTGACCAAACCGGCGACGGTATCAGACAGCTTGGCGCCCTGATGCCGCCAATGGTCGATGCGATCGAGCGCGACGCGCAACGCCTCTTCGCCGTCGCCGGCAATCGGATTGTAAAAACCGACCCGCTCGATGAACCGTCCGTCGCGACGGTTGCGCGAGTCGGCCACGACAATGTTGAAGAACGGCCGTTTCTTTGCGCCGCCGCGCGCGAGTCTGATGACTACCATGGCTTAGTTTCCTTCAAGTTCCCGATGAGCTGAAAAAGGTATTGATTATACGGCGGAAATGATTCCCGTGGCAACCCTCGCGCGGGCGCGGCGCCCGGGGCCTCAGCGCAGCCCGGGGAAGCCTCCGCGCAAGCCCCGCAGCATCTTCTGCATGCCTCCCTTGGCGACCATCCTCATCATCTTCTGCGCTTGCTCGAACTGCGCCAGCAACCGATTGACGTCCTGGACCGAAACGCCGGCGCCCGCCGCGACGCGGCGCTTGCGCGACGCCTTGAGCAGCTCCGGCCGCGAGCGCTCCGCCGGAGTCATCGAGCTAATGATGGCCTCGAGGCGGCGGATCGCCCGTTCGTCGACCTGCGTTGCCTGCGCCGCCCGCGCGAGCTCGCCTGGAAGCTTGTCGAGCAAGCCCTGCATGCCGCCCATCTTGCGCATCTGGCTGATCTGCGCCTTGAAGTCGTCGAGGTCGAACGCCTTGCCGGACTTGACCTTCCGGGCGAGCTTCTGCGCCTGCTCGACGTCGACCTGCCTGTGCGCGTCCTCGATCAAGGTCAACACGTCGCCCATGCCGAGGATGCGCGAGGCCATGCGGTCGGGGTGGAAGACCTCGAGCCCGTTGAGCTTCTCGGCCACGCCTACGAACTTGATCGGCGCGCCCGTGACCTGCCGCACCGACAGCGCAGCGCCGCCGCGCGCGTCGCCGTCGAGCTTGGTCAGTACGACGCCGGTCAACGGCAGCGCGGCGCCGAAAGCCTGCGCAGTGTTGACCGCGTCCTGACCCTGCATCGCGTCGACGATGAACAGCGTCTCGACCGGATTCAACGCGCCGTGCAGGTCCGCGATTTCGCGCATCATCACTTCGTCGATCCCGAGCCTGCCCGCGGTGTCGACGATCAGCACGTCGTGATAATGCTTGCGCGCCCAGTCGAGCGCGGCGCGTGCGATCGCGACCGGTTGCGCGTCGGGTGTCGCCGCAAAGCAGTCGACGCCGAGCTCTTTCGCCAGCGTCTCGAGTTGGGCCATCGCCGCGGGGCGATACACGTCGCAGCTCACGAGCAGCACTTTCTTGCGCGCCTCGTCGCGCAACAGGCGCGCGAGCTTGGCGGCGGTCGTGGTCTTGCCTGTGCCCTGCAGCCCCGCAAGCAGGATCACAGCAGGCGGCGCGGTGGCAAGGTTGAGCGGGACGGCGGCACTACCCATCAGGGTCGTGAGCTCGCGCTGCACGACGCCGACCAGCGCCTGCCCCGGAGAGAGCGAGCCCAGCACTTCCTGTCCAACCGCTTTCTCGCGCACCGCGGCGATGAATTGCTTGACCACCGGCAGCGCGACATCGGCTTCGAGCAGCGCGAGCCGGACCTCGCGCAGAGCATCCTGAATGTTGCTCTCGGTGAGCCGCGCCTCGCCGCGCAGCGCCTTCATCGCGCGGCCGAGCCGCTGCGTGAGATTGTCGAGCATGGGAATGCTTGTCGTGGAGCGCGCCCGGTCGCGGCGCGCCGTTGGTGTAAACTGAATCGGGCAAGACGTCCGCGATGATTTTACTCTATCTGCTGGTCCCGGCCGCGTACCTTGCTGCGGCCGTGCTCGAATGGAGACGGCTCGCGCCCGGCGCTGCCGCACCGTCGCAGCGCGCCGCGCTCTGCGCGCGCTGGCTTGCGGCGCTGGCGCTCGCCGGTCACGCGGTGCTCGTCGGCGGTGCCGTCGTCACTCCCGAGGGCCTCGACGTGAGCCTCGCCAACGCCTTGTCCGCGGTCGCCGGACTGACGGCGCTGTTTGCGTGGACGGGCGGCCTGTCGGGCGCGCTTCCGGGTGTGGCCGCGGTTGCCTTGCCGGTCGCCGCGATCGGCGCCCCACTGCCGGTGTTGTTTCCGAACCCGCACCACTTCTCGCTCAGCGACGAGCCGTGGGCGGCGCTGCACTTTGCCGTGGCATTGATCGCCTTCGCGCTGTTCATCATCGCCGCGCTCCAGGCGCTAATCCTGCTCGGCCTCGAACGACGCCTCCATCGTGGCTTGCCCGAGCCGGCCGCGCAGGCGTTACCGCCTCTCCTGACGTTGGAGCGTTTTCTGTTCCGGTTGGTCGATGTCGGATTCGTGCTGTTGACCCTGACGCTGGTCAGCGGTGCTCTGTTCTCGGAGGAGCTGTTCGGCAAGCCGCTGCGGTTCACGCACAAGATCGTGTTCTCGCTGCTCGGCTGGCTGGTATTCGGCGCGCTGCTCTTCGGCCGCCACCGCTACGGCTGGCGCGGGCGAAGCGCGCTTAGCTGGGTGCTGGCCGGCACCGGCCTGCTTTTTCTTGCCTACGTCGGAAGCAAGTTCGTGCTCGAGGTCCTTCTCGGGCGCTAAGGAACCTGCCGTGTCGTTTTCTTGACAGTCGCGCCGCGCGGCCAAATACTGATCCGATCGCAGTCCGCCCCTCTCCGGTTTGGACGACATTCCTTTAAGCAGTCTGTTCGCGGCTCTTGCGGCCGCCCTGCTGGCTTCAGCGTTCTTCTCGATCGCCGAGACCGCGATGATGGCGGTCAATCGCTATCGGCTGCGGCATCGGGCCAAGCAGGGCGCTCGAGGCGCGAAGCTCGCGCTCTCGCTGCTCTCCCGGACCGACAAGCTGCTCGGCGTGATCCTCCTGGGTAACACGCTCGTCGCCGCCGCTGCGGCGACGATGACCGCGGTGATCACCAAGCGGCTGTTCGGCGAAGGCGAAGCCGCGCTCGCGCTGGGTACCGTCGCGATTTCGTTTGCGCTGCTGGTGTTCTCCGAGATCACGCCGAAGGTGGTCGGCGCAGCTCACGCCGACCGGCTGGCGCCGGTGGTGAGTTACGTCCTGGCGCCCATGCTCAAGCTCGCTTCGCCGGTCGTCTGGTTCGTCAACCTGTTCGTCCGGGCCTTGCTAAAGGTGCTCGCGATCAGGCCGGCCGGCGAGGGGAACGCGCCGCTCACGCAGGAGGAGCTGCGCTCGCTGGTGCTCGAAGGCCAATACTTCCGCGGCAGGCATCGGGCCATGCTCGCGAACCTTTTCGATCTCGACTCGGTCAGCGTCGACGACGTGATGACGCCGCGCAGCCTGATCGAAGCGATCGACTTGACGGCCAAGCCGGCGCTGCTTGCGGAGCAGCTTGCGAACAGCTATCACACGCGGCTTCCGGCATTCGAGGACGAGCTCGACAACATCGTCGGCATCATCCACCTGAAACAGGTCCTGCGGCTTCAACAGGCAAACGAGCTCGACGCGGCGCAACTGCGCACGATCCTGCGGCCGCCGTATTTCATTCCCGCCGGCACGCCGCTGCTCGCCCAGTTGCAGCAGTTCCAGGCCGCGCGACAACGCCTCGGGCTCGTGGTCGACGAATACGGCGAGCTGCTCGGTCTGGTCTCGCTCGAGGATATCCTGGAGGAAATCGTCGGCGAGTTCACGACGCAGGCACCCGGCGGCGCAGAGATCTTCCAGCGCGATGCGGACGGTAGCGTCGTCGTCGACGGCATGGCATCGCTCCGGATACTCAATCGCAAGCTCGGGACCGATTTCCCGCTCGACGGCCCGAAGACACTGAACGGCCTCATCGTCGAGCAACTGGGCGAAATCCCCGATGCCGGCGCGAGCGTCCGGCTTGCCGGTCAAGCGATCGAAATCCTGCAGGTTCAGGACCGCGCGGTGAAGGTGGCAAAACTCCTGCCTCCCGTCGGCCGGAGCGTCGCGCCAGCTTTACAAACCAGCGGGGAGCAGGCATCATCGATAAGTTAAGTTTTATGCGTCTGGAATACACATCGGGAAGAGACGGCGCACCATGCGCGCCGCCGATAAGAGACGCGACTTAAGGACACGACTTAAGCGTCGACGATCATGGCAACCAACGCGGCAACGCGAACCGTCAGCGGCCTCGCTCGGGCGATGGTGCAGCAGGGGCTGTTGTCCGAGTACGACGCCGAGGCGATGCAATCGCAGGCGCAGGCGGCGAACATCGGCTTCGTCGAGCAGATGGTGCTCTCCAAGCGGATGAACGCCACCCAGGTCGCGGTGTTCGCGTCGCGCGCGTTCGGCACGCCGATGCTGGACCTGAACGGGTTCGACACCGAGCACATCAACAAAGAGCTGGTCGACGCCCGCATTGCGGTCACGCGGCGCGTGCTGCCGCTGCACAAGCGCGGCAACCGCCTGTTCGTCGCGGTGTCCGATCCCGCTAACATGCAGGCCCTCGACGAGGTGCGGTTCAAGACCAACCTCGTCGTCGATCCCGTCGTCGTTGAGGACGACAAGCTCGGCCAGGCGATCGCCAAGGTCGTGGAGACCATGGGCCAGAAGCTCAAGGACCTGGTGAGCGACGACGAGCTCGAGATCGACCTCGAGGCGGGCAACAAGCCGGCAGACGAGGAGGCCAATCCCGACGTCGACGACGCGCCCATCGTTCGCTACCTGCAGAAGATTCTCGTCGACGCGATCACCGCGGGCGTCTCCGACATCCACCTGGAGCCCTACGAGCGGTTTTACCGCATCCGCTACCGGCTCGACGGCCAGCTGATGGAGGTCGCGCAACCTCCGCTCGCGATCAAGGACAAGATGGCGTCGCGGATCAAGGTGATCTCGAAGCTCGATATCTCCGAAAAACGCGTGCCGCAGGACGGCCGCATGAAGCTCGTCCTGTCGAAGAATCGCGCCATCGACTTTCGCGTGAGCACGCTGCCGACGCTCTTCGGCGAGAAGCTCGTGCTGCGGATCCTCGATTCCGCGGGCGTGAAGCTCGGCATCGAGGCGCTGGGCTACGAGCCGGACCAGCAAAAGATTCTGCTGGATGCGATCAAGCGGCCGTACGGAATGATTCTGGTCACCGGGCCGACCGGCAGCGGCAAGACCGTGTCGCTCTATACCTGCCTCAACATCCTCAACCAGCCGGGGATCAACATCTCGACTGCCGAGGATCCGGCCGAAATCCAGCTCGCGGGCATCAATCAGGTCAACATCAACGAAAAGGCGGGCCTCACCTTCGCCACCGCGCTGCGCGCGTTCCTGCGCCAGGACCCGGACATCATCATGGTCGGCGAAATTCGCGACCTGGAGACGGCGGAGATCTCGGTCAAGGCCGCGCAAACGGGCCACTTGGTCCTGTCGACGCTGCATACCAACGATGCCCCGGCGACGCTGATGCGGCTCGCCAACATGGGCGTCGCAGCGTTCAACATCGCATCCTCCGTGATCCTGATCACCGCGCAGCGGCTTGCGCGCAAGCTCTGCCCGAAGTGCAAGCGGCCGGAGGAGATCCCGCCCGAAGCATTGCTGCAGGTCGGCTTCGGGGAAGAGGATCTCGACGGATCGTGGCAGGCTTTCGGGCCGGCCGGCTGCGACGCCTGCAAGGGTACGGGCTACAAGGGCCGCCTCGGGATCTATGAGGTGATGCCGATTTCCGACGAGATGCGCCAGCTCATCATGCGCGGCGCCAATGCGCTCGATATCGCCGACCAGTCGCAGAAGGAAGGCGTGAAGAACCTCCGCCAGTCCGGGCTGCTGAAAGTCAAACAGGGTGTGACCTCCCTCGAGGAAATCGAGGCGGTCACCAACGAGTAAACCACCGGAACTCCGAACATGGCCACCGCGATTGCGCAGCGCAGGGACTCTCAAGTCAAGGAATACACCTATCTGTGGGAAGGCATCGACCGCAACAACCGCAACGTGCGCGGCGAGACCAAAGCCGCGTCCGAGGCCGTCGTCAGGTCCAACCTGCGACGCCAGGGCATTCGGATCACCAAGCTCAAGCGGCAGACGTTCCGCGGCGGCGGCAGGGTCAGCGAAAAGGACGTTACGTTCTTCACGCGCCAGCTCGCGACCATGCTTAAAGCCGGCGTTCCGCTGCTGCAGGCGTTCGAGATCGTCGCCCGCGGGCACAAGAACCCGCGCTTCGCGCGGCTGATGATGGACATCAAGGGCCGCGTTGAGTCGGGGTCCAGCCTGTCGCAGGCGTTCCGCGAGCATCCCGGCCAATTCGACGCGCTGTACTGCAATCTCGTCAACGCCGGCGAGACCGCGGGTATGCTCGACGGGATTCTGGATCGGCTCGCGACGTATCAGGAGAAGATCCTCGCCATCAAGAGCAAGATCAAGTCGGCGTTGTTCTACCCGATCGCTGTGGTCACGGTGGCGATCATCGTCGTCTGGGTGATCATGGTCTTTGTGATCCCCGCGTTCAAGCAGGTGTTTGCGAACTTCGGCGCCAACCTGCCGGCGCCGACGCTGATCGTCATCGCGATCTCGGATTTCTTCGTCGCGTACTGGTGGCTGATGCTCGCCATCATCATCGCCTTCTTTTTCACATTCTTTTTCCTTCTCCGGCGGTCGGCCGCTTTCCGCTACATGGTCGATCGCATCTCGCTTAGGCTCCCGATCGTCGGTGCGATCGTCGAGAAGGCGACCATCGCCCGCTGGACGCGCACGCTGGCGACGATGTTCGCCGCCGGCGTCCCGCTGGTCGAGTCGCTCGATGCGGTCGCCGGAGCGTCCGGCAACGCCGTATTCGTCGCCGGCACGCGCAAGATCCAGAACGAGGTCAGCACCGGCACGAGCCTGAGCAATGCGATGCACAACACGGGCCTGTTCCCGTCGATGGTGCTGCAGATGACGCAAATCGGCGAGGAGTCCGGCTCGCTCGACGGCATGCTGTCCAAGGTCGCGGACTTTTTCGAGCGCGAGGTCGACGATGCCGTCGCCGCGATGTCGAGCCTGCTGGAACCGATCATCATCGTGTTCCTGGGCGTCGTGATCGGCGGCCTGGTCGTCGCGATGTACCTGCCGATCTTCAAGCTCGGCGCCGTCATCTGACGCGTCCGCGTTTCCGGGCATGCCGGCGATAGTGCTGGAGCCGCTGGCGGCGGCGTCCGTTGGCGGCTTGGT
>JBGPYP010000069.1:0-10423 GCA_041493285.1 Casimicrobiaceae bacterium | reverse complement strand
GCGGCGCCGACGTTCCGGTCGTCCCGCTCGGCGCAACGCTCGCCGACGCCGTGGTGGAAATGAGCGGCAAGGGGATGGGCATGACCGCGGTCGTCGACGCGGAGCAGCGGGTCGAGGGTATCTTCACCGACGGCGACCTGCGCCGCTGCCTCGCGCGGGTCCGCGACTTTCGCGCCGAGGGAGTCGCCGAGCTCATGACGCGTCAGCCGCGCACGATCGGCTCCGAGCGGCTGGCGATCGATTGCGTCGAGCTGATGGAAACCGCGCCGAAAGTGACCCAGCTCCTGGTCGTCGACGCCGAGCGCCGACTCGTCGGCGCGCTGCACCTGCACGATCTCTTTCGCGCCCGGGTCGTGTGATGCCGGCAGCGGATCTGGTCGCCCGAGCGCGCTGCATCCGGCTGCTGACCTGCGACGTCGACGGAGTGCTGACGGATGGCCGCATCTACGTCACCGAGGACGGCCGCGAGCTCAAGGCGTACTCGTGCCTCGACGGCCTGGGCATGAAGTGGTTGGAACGCTCGGGGATCGCCGTCGCCTGGATCACGGGCAGTAGTTCACCGGCAGTGGCACAGCGAGCGGCAACGCTAGGTATTACTCGGGTGTTCCCGGGCGCCGAGAACAAGCTGAAAGTCTGGGAGCAGCTTCGCGCCGAGCTCTCGCTCGAGCCGGGAGAGTGCGCGCACATCGGAGACGACTTCCCCGATCTGGCGGTGATCGCGCGCTGCGGCCTGGGCGCGACGGTGCCGCACGCGCCCGAGCCGATCCGGCGCCGCGCCCATTACGTCACGCGCTGCGACGGGGGGAAAGGCGCCGTGCGCGAGCTCTCCGAGCTGATCCTCACCGCGCAGGGCAAGCTCGAGGCGCTGCTGCGCTCCTACGGCGAGGAGTCCGCGCCCGGGATGGATGCGAAGGTGAGGCGCCTGTGACCTCGCGCGGCCAGGCCTGGCTCGATCGGCTGATCGCCTGGTCCCCGGTGCTGCTGCTCGGCGCGCTGGCGGCAATGACGTACTGGCTCAACGCGCAGGTTCGGGTCGTGGGCCCTGCGTTCGACGGCTCGGGGCGCCACGATGCCGACGTCTTCGTCGAGAACTTCAAGGCGATCAACCTGGACAAAGACGGGCGCATCCGCCAGGCGCTCGTCGCCGCGCGCGCGCAGCATTTCCCCGACGACGACACCACCGCCCTCGACGCGCCGCAGATCGCGTTCACCGACCCGGGCAAGCCGCGGCTCGACGTCACGGCGGATCACGCGACGGTGACCGGCGACCGCGAGCACGCCTACTTCGAAGGTCACGTCAAGGCGGTGCGCGAAGCGACGACCGGCGCGGACGGCAAGACCGAAGGACCGCTCACGTTCAGCAGCGAGTTCCTGCACGTGATTCCGAAGGAGGATCGCGTCGTCACCGATCGCGCGGTGACGATCTCCGATCCGCGTGGGACAATGAACGCGACTGGATTGGAATTCGACAACAAGGCCAAGACGATCAAGCTCAAGTCGCGCGTCAGCGGCCAGTTGCAACCGCAAAGCAAGTCGCCATGATCGATCCGTTGTTCCGCCTCGCGCTGCGCGCCGTCGCCGTCGTCTCGGTCGCGGCCGTGTCGCATGTCCCGCCCGCTTCGGCGGAGAAGGCCGATCGCGACAAGCCGATCAACTATCAGGCCGACGCCGGCGACGTGAACGTGCAGACCAAGGTCGGCACGCTGCTGGGCAATGTGATCCTCACGCAGGGCACGCTGACGATTCGCGCGGACAAGATCGTGTTCCACCAGAACGCTGACAATTCGGTGTCGGCGACCGCGCTCGGCAACCCGATCACGTTCCGCGAAAAGCGCGACAACGTCGACGAGTACTACGAAGGCGTGGCGCAGCGCGCCGAGTACGACGGGCAGAAGCGCTTCCTCGAGCTGTTCGACCGGGCGGTGCTGCGCAAGGGGACCGATGAAATCCGCAGCAATTACATCTCGTACAACGCGGAGACCGAATTCTTCAAGGCGGAGGGCCGTCCCGACACCCGCTCTGCTGCCGCCGGCGAGTCGCCGCTGGGGGCGCGGGTACGCGGCGTGTTCCAGCCGCAGCCGAAGGACGCCAACAAGGACGATAAGGCGGGCAAGAACGGCAAGGCGCCGGCCGCGCCGCCTAAGGCCAATCCGCCCGCGCCGCTCAAGCCCGAGGGCGCCCTGTCCACGGAACCGGTCAAATGAGCCTTGGAGCCCACGCGGCGCGATGAGCACGCTGTCGGTCGCCGCGCTGAACAAGCGCTACAAATCCCGGATTGTCGTTCACGACGTCTCGCTCGCGGTCGGCAGCGGCGAAGTCGTCGGCTTGCTCGGACCCAACGGCGCGGGCAAGACGACCTGCTTCTACATGATCGTCGGCCTGGTCGCTGCCGACGGCGGAACGATTGAGCTCGACGGCGACGATCTCACCCGCATGCCGATCCATGTGCGGGCAAGACTGGGGCTATCGTATCTGCCACAAGAAGCCTCGATATTCCGGAAACTTACGGTCGCGCAGAATGTTCAGGCGATCCTCGAGCTGCAGGGCATCGACACCGACGAGATCGCCAACCGCCTCGACGCGCTGCTCGAGGACCTGACGATCTCGCACCTGCGCGACGCGCCGGCGCTCTCCCTGTCGGGGGGCGAACGGCGCCGCGTCGAGATCGCCCGCGCGCTGGCGACGCGGCCGCGCTTCATCCTCCTCGACGAGCCCTTCGCCGGGATCGATCCGATCGCCGTGCTCGACATCCAGAAGATTATCGGCTTCCTGAAGGAGCGCGACATCGGCGTGATGATCACCGATCACAACGTTCGGGAGACGCTCGGCATCTGCGACCGCGCCTACATCATCAGCGAAGGCCGGGTCCTGGCGTCGGGGACGCCCGACGAAATTGTCTATAATGAAAGCGTCCGGAAGGTCTACCTTGGGGAGCACTTCCGGCTCTGACCCAGCCGCACGGCCATGAAGCCGACGCTACAGCTCAAGTTAAGCCAGCATCTCACGCTGACCCCGCAACTGCAGCAGTCGATCCGCCTGCTGCAGCTTTCGACGTTGGAGTTGAACGCCGAGGTCGAGCGCCTGCTGCAGGAGAACCCGCTGCTCGAGAAAGCCGACGACGAGGAGTCGGCCGGTCCACCGCGCGAACTCCTGGCCACGGTCACCGCCACGCCCAGCGACAAGGCTGGGGACGGGATGGAAGATCGTGCGCCCGAACCGTTCGACCTGCTCATCGGCGGCGACAGCGACTGGGGTTCCTCCACCAGCGGCGGCAGCGACGACGACGACGAAGCTTTCCTGCCGCAGCAGGTCGCGACCAACTCGCTGCGCGACCACCTGAACGGGCAGCTGGCGCTGCTCAACCTGCCGCTGCGCGACCGGCAGATCGTCGGCGCGCTGATCGACGCACTCGACGAGGACGGCTATCTGACGACCTCGCTCGAGGAGCTGCTCGAGCTATTCCCCGAGGAACTCGGGCTCGACGCGGACGAACTGTCGATCGCCCTCAGGCACCTGCAGAACATGGAGCCCGCCGGCGTCGGCGCGCGCGACGCGGCGGAGTGCCTGTCGCTGCAATTGAAGGCGTTGCCGGAGTCGACGCCGTTCCGCGGCGACGCGCTGAAGCTGGTGCAGCACCATCTGCCGCTGCTCGCCGCGCGCGACTTCGGCAAGCTCAAGCGGCTGCTGCATGCCGACGACAGCTGCCTGCGTTGCGTCCGCACGCTGATCACGAGTCTCAACCCGCGTCCCGGTGCCGGTTTCTCCAAGACCGAGGCGAACTATGTGATCCCGGACGTGGTCGTACGTAAGTCGCGGGGCCGCTGGATGGCGGCGCTCAACGAGGCGGCCATGCCCAAGCTGCGCCTTAACCGCATCTACGCCGACATCCTCACGCGCAACCGCGAAGCCTCGAATCAGCAGCTCGCCGCGCAGTTGCAGGAAGCGAAATGGCTGATCCGCAACGTGCAGCAACGCTTCGAGACGATCTTGCGCGTCTCGCAGGCCATCGTCGATCGCCAGCGCCATTTCTTCGAGCACGGCGAAGTGGCGATGCGGCCGATGGTGTTGCGCGAGATCGCGGAGATCCTCGGTCTGCACGAGTCGACGATCTCGAGGGTCACCACGCAAAAGTACATGCTGACGCCGCGCGGGACGTACGAGCTCAAGTATTTCTTCGGCAGTCACGTCGCGACCGACACCGGTGGCGCGGCTTCCGCCACCGCGATCCGGGCGCTGATCAAGCAGCTCATCGCCGCCGAGGATCCGAAGGCGCCGCTGACCGACAGCCGGATCGCCGATCTCCTCGGCGACCAGGGCATCCTCGTCGCGCGGCGGACGATCGCGAAGTACCGGGAAGCGCTGCAGATTCCGCCCGTCAACGTGCGCAAGGCGATGTGACCCGCGCGGCGCGCCGCAAGTATCGAACCTAACCCAGAGGAGCGCAGGATGAATCTCAGTCTGAGCGGCCATCATCTCGACATCACCCCGGCGATCCGGGCGTACGTCGCCAACAAGCTGGAACGCGTGACGCGGCATTTCGATCACGTCATCGACGTCAACGTCGTGCTTTCGGTCGACAAGCTCAGGCAACAGGTCACCGCCAACCTGCACATACGCGGCAAGGAGATCCACGCCGAATGCGTGGAGCCGGACATGTACGCGGCGATCGATGCGCTCGCCGACAAGCTCAACCGGCAGGTGGTCAAGTACAAGGAGAAGCGCAACGGCCATCGCCATGCCCCGCTCGCGGTCAAGCGCACCGCGGTCCCGGTCGCCAGGCGGAGAAAACCCGCCACGGGCGTATAATCCGGCGCCATCCTGCCGGCGGGATGCGACACAACCTTACCGCCCACCGGTTGCCGCCGGTTGTTTCCGCCAGGCCCGCGTGAACCAGATCGCGCAACTCTTACCCGAATCGAACATCCTGCTCGACCTCGAGGCGACGAGCAAGAAGCGGCTGTTCGAGCAGGTCGGCCAGCTCTTCGAGGATCACGCGCAGATCGCGCGCTCGACCGTGTTCGACAGCCTGTTCGCGCGCGAGAAGCTCGGCTCGACCGGCCTTGGGCAAGGCATCGCGATTCCGCACGGCCGCATCAAGGGCCTCGATAGCGCGCTCGCGGCGTTCGTCCGGCCGCGGCAGCCGATCCCGTTCGACGCGCCCGACGGCAAGCCAGTCGGGCAGGTCTTCGTGCTGCTGGTCCCCGAGCACGCGACGGAGGAACACTTGCAACTACTGTCTGAATTGGCGGGCATGTTCAGCGAGCGCACGTTCCGGGAGCAGCTCTCCTCCGCGACCGATCCTGCCAGCCTGCATCGCCTATTCTCGAGTTGGCAGGCGTCGCCATCGTGAACGACGGAATCGCGATGCGGCAGGTCAGCATCGAGAAAGTCTTCGCGGAAAACCAGTCGCGGTTGGGGCTCGACTGGCTTGCCGGCCGCCAGGGCGGCAACCGCGTGCTGACCGGCGAGACCGGGCTCAAGCCGACCATCGGCCAGGTCGGCCATATGAACTTCATCCATCCGTTCCGCGTCCAGCTGATCGGCGCCGCCGAGGCGGCGTACCTGCGGGGTTTGCCTGAGGACGCGCTGCGCGAGGCGATCGGCAGGCTGTTCACCCGGGAGCTGGCGGCGATCATCGTCGCCAACGGCGAAGCCGTGCCGGATCACCTGCTCGACGAGTGCAACCGCCATCACATGGCGCTGATCACCTCGCCGCAGCCGTCGCCGCACATCGTCGACGTGGTCCGCCTGTATCTGTCACGGGTGCTCGCGGAGTCGACGACGCTGCACGGCGTGTTCCTCGACGTGCTGGAGATGGGCGTGATGATCACCGGCGCCTCCGCAATCGGCAAAAGCGAGCTCGCGCTGGAGCTGATTTCGCGCGGCAACGGCCTGGTCGCGGACGACATCGTCGAGTTCTACCGGATCTCGCCGGACACGCTCGAAGGGCGCTGCCCGACCGTACTCAAGGACTTTCTCGAGGTGCGAGGGATCGGCGTGCTCAATATCCGCACCATCTTTGGCGAGACGGCGGTGCGCCCGCGCAAGCTCTTGAAGCTCATGGTGAACCTCGAAGATCACAGCAACGAGCAGTTCTCCGAGCTCGACCGGCTGCAGGTCGACGCGACGTATCAGGAGATCCTCGGCGTGCCGATCCGCAAGGTGACCATTCCCGTCGCAGCCGGCCGCAACCTCGCCGTGCTGGTCGAGGCGGCGGTGCGCAACTTCGTGCTGAACCAGCGCGGCATCGACAGCACCAAGGAATTCATCGAGAGGCAACAAAAGCTGATGGAAGACGGGGGTTGAGGGCGTAAAGCTACTGCGCTCGCCATAGCTTTGTTGCTCGCACGCTCGGAATCCTCATGTACCTCATTAGTACACTCCGGTTCCTCGGGCGCGTGCGTCGCGCTCTGGCTTCGCTCGTAACGCTTTCCGTCCCTCAACCCGTGGGCTTTACGGTGGATCCGTGGACCTCCTGCTGATCGGCGGCGTCTCCGGCTCCGGCAAGAGCGTCGCGCTCGCGGCGCTGGAGGACAGCGGCTACTACGCGGTGTCGAACCTGCCGCTGGCGCAGCTCGGCGGACTGCTTGCGCACCTCAAGTCGGCCGGCACGGATCGCGTCGCGGTCGTGCTCGACGTCAAGACCGGCCGCGGGCTCGCCGACCTGCCGGCTGCGATCGAAAGCGCGCGCGCCGAGGGCTGGACGGTGCGCTTTCTGTATCTCGACGCGAAGACCGACACGCTGGTCAAGCGCTTCTCCGAGACGCGGCGCCGGCATCCTTTCTCCGGCGACGAGCGCACGCTGACCGAAGCGATCGAGTTCGAGCGCGCGCTCTTCGCCGATCTGCGCCCGCAGGGCTACAGCTTCGACACCAGCGACCTGTCCGCGGCGGCGCTGCGCTCCTGGGTCAAGGACTTCGTCAGCGTCGATCCGTCGAAGCTGACGCTGCTCTTCCAGTCGTTCGGCTACAAGCACGGCGTGCCGCTGGATGCCGATCTGGTATTCGACGTACGCTGCCTGCCGAACCCGCACTATGAGCCGGCGCTCGCGGCGCTCACCGGTCGCGATGCTGCCGTGGTCGCGTACCTCGAGAGCCACGCCGAGGTCGAGCGCATGTATGGCGACATCTACCATTTCGTGGCGAGCTGGCTGCCCGACTACGCGCGCGACAACCGCAATTACCTGACCGTGGCGATCGGCTGCACCGGCGGGCAGCACCGGTCCGTCTACCTCGCCGAACGTCTGGCGCGCGCGTTCGTGGGCCCCTACCAAGTACTCACCCGCCATCGGCAGCTTGCCTGATTCACTGGCCTGCTAGAATTCTCCGATGACCTCCCCGCGCACGATCACCCTCGCCTTCACCGGCGCGTCGGGCCTGCAATACGGTTTGCGGCTGCTCGAATGCCTGCTCGCGGCAGACGCGCGTGTGTACCTCCTCTATTCGCCGGCCGCGCAAATCGTCGCACGGCAGGAACTCGATCTCACGCTGCCGACGCAGCCGCACGCGGCAGCGACGTTCTTCGCGGAGCGCTACCACGCGCGGCCGGGGCAGCTGACCGTATTCGGCCGCGAGGACTGGCTTTCTCCGATCGCGTCGGGCTCGAATCCGGCCGACGCGATGGCGATCTGCCCGTGCAGCATGGGCACCGCGGGCGCGCTCGCGGCGGGACTCGCCGACAATCTGATCGAGCGCGCCGCCGACGTGATGCTCAAGGAGCGCCGCACGCTGGTGCTGGTGCCGCGCGAAACGCCGCTCTCCGCGATCCACCTCGAGAACCTGCTCAAGCTCGCGCGCGCCGGCGCGGTCATCCTGCCGCCCGCGCCCGGGTTCTATGGCCGCCCGGCGACGATCGCCGACATGGTCGATTTCATCGTCGCGCGCGTCCTCGACCAACTGGGCGTCGCGCACTCGCTGGGACCTCGCTGGGGCGACGCGCGCGTCGTACCGCCGACCGTCGAGCGCGCGTAGCCGTTTCGGCCACGATGTTCCCGTTCCTGCACGGCGCGCCGTCGCGAGAGACGGCTTCCTTGCTGCTGTTTCCGCTCAAGACCGTGCTCTTCCCGGGCGGCGTGCTCCCACTCAAGGTGTTCGAGCAGCGCTATGTCGCCATGACCACGGCCTGCCTCAAGGACGACAAGCCGTTCGGCGTGTGCTTGTTGACGCAGGGCGATGAAGTCGCCGGCCCGGCCGCGGCGACCGCTGGCGTCGCGTTCGCGCCGATCGGTACGCGCGCGCGGATCACCTCGTGGGACATGCCGCAGCTCGGCATCCTGCATCTTCGGACCGAAGGGCTGGCGCGGTTCCAGGTGCAATCGCACGCGGTCGCGGAGGACGGTCTTGTCGTGGGCCGGGTGACCGACCTCGCGCCCGAGCCCACGCTCGCGCTGCCCGCCGCATTCAAGCCGCTCGCGAGCCTGCTCGAACTACTGATCAATCACGTCGGGGAAGAGAGCTTTACCGCCGATCTCGCGCTGACCGATGCCTCGTGGGTCGGATACCGGCTGGCGGAGATCCTTCCGCTGCCGCTCCCGATCAAGCAGAGCATGCTCGAGATCAACGACTCCGAAGTACGGCTGAAAGTGCTCGCGCAGTTCCTCAAGCAGCAGGGGCTGCTGTAGCGGGGCAAAGTTTCGCTCACTTCGCTCGCACGATACTTTGCCCCGAATAAGATTTCCGCGGGCGGCGCGGGACAGCGGCGCGAGCCCGCAGCGAGGGGCCCCATGCGCAGCGTGGGGATCGCGCGTGGCGAGTCGACGCAGCGGCCGACACGCTCCGTAGCACTTTCCGACAACGGGCCAACGAGGCCGCCTGCGCCGCCCGCGCATCAAAGACTACAAAGAACCGAGCGTCGTGCACACCGGCGGCGTCTCTGTCGGCGCGCGTATAATTTCGCCATGATCACGATTACTGTTTGATCCATGGCCGGCCACAGCAAGTGGGCGAACATCAAGCATCGCAAAGCGGCCACGGACGCCAAGCGCGGCAAGATTTTCAGTCGCCTGATCCGGGAGATCACGGTCGCCGCGAAGCTCGGCGGCAGCGACATCGCGAGCAACCCGCGCCTGCGCCTCGCCGTCGACAAGGCGATGGACAACAACATGCCGAAGGACACGATCGAGCGGGCGGCAAAGCGCGGCGCCGGCGCCCAGGAGGGCGTGAACTACGAGGAGATGCGCTACGAGGGCTACGGCGTCAACGGCGCGGCGATGATCGTCGACTGCCTGTCCGACAACCGCACGCGCACCGTCGCGGAGATCCGCCATGCGTTCGTCAAACACGGCGGAAACCTCGGCACTGATGGGTCGGTCGCGTTCCTGTTCAACCACTGCGGCCAGATCGTATTCGCGCCCGGCACCGACGAAAACAGGCTGATCGAGGTCGCGCTGGATGCGGGCGCGGAAGACATCGTCAACAACGACGACGGCTCGATCGAGGTGATCACCGGTCCGCAGGAGTTCGTCGCGGTCAGGGACGCGCTCGCGAAAGCCGGCCTCAAGCCCGAGTTCGCCGAGGTGACGATGAAGCCGACAACCGAAGTCGAGCTTTCGGGCGAAGACGGCGTGCGGATGCAGAAGCTGCTCGACGAGTTCGAGTCGCTCGACGACGTCCAGAACGTCTACACGAACGCGGTCATCGAAGAGGTGTAGCTCCGTTGACCGCGAGAGCCGCCGCTCGACGCATTCTCGGCATCGACCCCGGGTTGGAGATAACCGGTTTTAGCTCCGGCCGCTCGCTGGCGCTCGCTTAACATACGCTGCGCTCATGTTAGCCTTCACTGAAACCGGTAACCCATGGCGGATACTGGGAATCGATCCCGGGCTGAGGGTGACCGGTTTTGGCTCCGGCATAACATTCGCCTGCGGCTCATGTTAGCCTCCGCAGAAACCGGTAACCCACGACGCATTCTGGGAATTGACCCCGGACTCCGGGTGACCGGTTTTGGCGTGATCGTGGCGACGGGCGGGAAGCTGCAATACGTCGCCAGCGGCTGTGTGCGAAACACCGGCGGCGAGCTGCCCGAACGGTTGAAGATCATCCTGCGCGATCTCTCCAGCGTGATTGCCGAGCACCGCCCGACCGAGGTCGCGGTCGAGAAAGTGTTCGTCAACGTCAACCCGCAATCGACACTGCTGCTCGGTCAGGCGCGCGGCGCCGCGATTTCGGCGGCCGTACTCGCCGATCTTCCGGTCGCCGAATACACTGCGCTGCAGATCAAGCAGGCAGTGGTCGGCCACGGCAAGGCCGCCAAGAGCCAGGTGCAGGAGATGGTGCGAAGGCTTCTCGCGCTGCCGGCCGCACCCTCGGCGGACGCCGCCGACGCGCTGGCCTGCGCGATCTGCCACGCGCACGGCGGCGAAGGCCTGCACGGCCTGCGGCGCAAGGGCTATCGCGTGCGCCGCGGGAGACTCCTGTGAGCGCGC
>JBGPYP010000220.1:0-4439 GCA_041493285.1 Casimicrobiaceae bacterium | reverse complement strand
CGTTTCCTGACCAGCAAGAGCGAAACGGCAGCGATGCAGGGTGATGGCTGGGTACTGGAGGGTACGGTCTTCTGCGCGGCGCCGTAGCAGGTGGCGTGCGGCTACTGTGCAGGCCGTCTGTAGCGTTGTGTCCTCGCTCGGCCCTCGCTGTACTTCTTCTGTACTATCTCGGGCCTCGCTGCGGGTCGCCTCGCATCCAGCCCTGCTCGCGACGCTCTGCATCAGCCTGCGGGCGCGGCGCGACGCCTGCTCGCGTCAACCGGCGACGATTCCGAGTGCGGAGCGCGCAATGTCGCGCTGCTCGGCCGCGTTCTGTGCCGCGTCTCCGCTCGCCGTCGGCGCCATCGCCGGCCTGCCCGCGTAAGTGAGCGTCGTGCCGGGTGGCAACGCCGCTTCGACTCGGTCGCGAAGCGGATACCACGCACCGTGGTTCTTCGGCTCCTCTTGCGCCCAGACTACTTCGCGTAACCGTGGAAATCGATCAAGCGTCTGCGCCAGCGCTTCTCCCGGGAACGGATAGAGCTGCTCCACCCGCAGGAGCGGCACGTTCCGGAGGCCCGCCCGCGTTCTCTCGCTTGACAGATCGTAGTAGAGCTTGCCGCTCGTGAGAATCACCCGGCTGATCAGGCCGGGCTCGGTATCGCACTTCTCGCCGAGCAGAGGATGGAACTCGTCCTGCGCGAGATCCTGCAAGCGCGAATAGGCCGCCTGATTGCTGTAGAAGGGCGGCTTCGGCGTCATCACGATGAGCGGCTTGCGCTCGCGCATCAGCGCTTGCCGACGCAGCAAGTGAAAGAGCTGTGCCGCGCTGGACGGCATGGCCACCTGCAGATTGCCTTCCGCGCATAGCTGGAGGAAGCGCCCCAGGAACCCGCACGAGTGTTCGGCGCCCCAGCCATCTTGTCCATGCGGCAACTGCATGACCAGGCCGCTCTTGTAGCCCCACTTCGCCTCGCCTGTCGCGACGTACTGATCGATGATCACCTGGGCATTGTTCACGAAGTCGCCGAATTGCGCTTCCCAGACGACGAGATCTCGCCCGCATCGCAGCGAATACCCGTACTCGAAGCCGACGACTGCTTCTTCGGACAGCGGCGACTCGAAAATCGAGAACATTCCCTGCGCCTCCGCAACATGGCGGAGCGGCACGTATGATTTCTGCCAGTCGGTCGCGGCCGCCTGGTCGTGCCACACGTGCTGGTGATGGCAGTGGCTGCCGCGACCGACGTCGAGCCCCGAGAACCGGAGGTTGAATCCATTCGCCAGCAGCGTTCCATAGGCGAGGTTCTCGGCCAGCCGCCAGTCAACCGGCCGGTCGTCATCGCCTGCCACCGCTCGCCACTCTCCGACCATCTTGGCCACGCTCGCATGGAGCACGAAGCCCGCCGGCGGTGTCGCGAGCCGGACGATCAGCGCGCGCAACCGCTCGATCGGAACGGCCGTGCGAACGTTTCCATGCGCTTGCGCTTCGCGGGCACCTTCGCTTGGCACAGGGGCGGGCGTTGGCGCCTCGGCTTCGGTCTGCGTCGCCGTCAGCCTGGCAGCCGCGTTCTCCTTGAGCCGTTCCACGTCCTCGTCGCTCGTCACGCCGCGGCGCGCGAGCATACGCGCGTAGAGACTCAGTACGCTCGGCTGCCTCTCGATTCGCCGCTGTGCGGCCGGCCGTGTCATCGTCGGATCGTCGCCGACCCAATGACCGTACCGCCTGTACCCGACGTGATCGACGACGATATCGGCGCCGAACTTCATCCGGAACTCGGTGGCCAGCCGCGCCGTCGCAACCACCGCTTCGGGATCGTCCGCGTTGACGTGCACGATCGGCACATCGAACCCGCGCGCGAGATCGGCGCAGTACAACGTCGAGCGCTGGTCCCGGGGGTGCGACACCGTTGAGCCGACTTGATTGTTGAGGATCACGTGCACCGTTCCGCCGACGCCGTAGCCCCGCGTCTGCGCCAGGTTGAATGTCTCGGCGACCACCCCCTGCCCGGAGAACGAACCGTCGCCGTGGACGAGAACCGGCAACACTTTCCGAATCGAGCCGCTCGTCGTGCGGTCCTGCAGCGCGCGCGCCATGCCGCAGGCGACCGGGATGACGCTTTCGAGGTGCGACGGGTTGTGCAGCAGCACGATATCAATGCCGCCGTGCTCGGTCTCGATGCGACTCAAAAGCCCCGCGTGGTCCCTCAGATCATGGGCCGCCAATGCCGCATCGGGATTGGGCGAGAGAAGCGAAAGCAACCGGTCCACGGGCACGTCAAGCGCGTTGAGCATCACGTTCAGCCGTCCGCGATGCGGCATGGCGAGCACCACGCTCTCGGCGCCGTGCCGGGCAGCTTCCTCGATGACGGTGCGCACCAGCGGAACGAAGCTCTCGCTGCCTTCCAGATTGAACTGCTTGTATTGCGCATACGCGACGCGTCGTCGATGCTCGAACATTTCCGTGGCCACGAGCTGCTCGAGAATGTGCCGCGCGTCGGCGTCGGCGAGACGCGATGCCGAGCCCATCGTCTCCATGCGCGCGTAAAGCCAACGCACCTGGTCGTCGGCCCGAACGTGCCCGCATTCGAGCGCGATCGAGCCGCAATAGCTCGCCTGGAGCCGGCTCAAAAGCTCCGACAGCGTGATACTTTGAGTCGTGCCGCCGAGCTCGATCGGCAACGCGACCGAGTCGTCGAGCAACAGTCCATAGCTGCGCGGGTCCAGCTCGGCGATGCGCGAGACATCCGCCGAAGGCCCGGCCAGGGGATCGATCGACGCCGCGCGGTAGCCGTGCAGCCGGTAGCCCGCGACGAGCGCTTCGGCGGCATAGGCGAACGCCTGAGGCGCCGCCTCGGCCGGCGCGAGGTTTGCGCGCCCGCCGAGATCCGGCAGCGGCTCGAGCACGCGCGAGAGCTGACCTGTCACCGGCATCGCAGGCCTCGCGGCGGCCGGGCCGGCAGCCGCTCGCGCTCCACCGCGAGCGCGGGCACTTTGTAGTCCGCAACCAAAGGCAAACCGGCGGTCGGGCGCAGCGGCTTCACTCGGCATCCTCGCCGCGTCGCAGGTACGTTCTCCTCGACGGTACGCTCATGGCAGCAGAGCAGCTCCGCCCTTCCGAGCAGTAGCGGCCTTTCGTAGGTAGGCTACAGCTTACCAGAACATCCGCACCCGGCACTGATGTAGATCAAGCCAGATCGGATGGATGTCGGGCCAAGCCCGCCGCGCGGGGCCGGCCCGCGCGCAAGCCACGGAGCTACAGCCGATGCGCCCGGTCGCCGTCGCGAAAGCCAACGAGATCGGCGTCGATGCCGCGCGTCAACGCCAGCACCTTGATGAGTTCGCCCATCTCCGCGGGGGAGGTGAGCTTTTGTACCGCGCTCGCCGCGCGCAAATAGGCCGCCGACTCCGGAGTCCCGCACTGAGCGAGTTGGTCGACCACGCCGCAATTGACCAAAAACTGCGCCTGCGTCGCGAAGCCGGCGACCGTCATGCCACGGGCAACGCCGGCACGCGCCATGGCGCTGAAATCGACGTGCGCCGTCAGGTCGACGAGCCCGGGGCGGAAGAACGGATCGGCGAGCGCGCGATGACGGTAGTGCGCCATCAGCGTACCTTCGTCGCGCTGCGGGTGATAGTACTCGGCCGCCGGGAAACCATAGTCGATGAACAGGATGAGGCCTTGCTCGCAGCGTTGCGCCAGGCTCGAGACCAGCGCTTCGGCCGTGGGGTTCAACTCCGAGACGTAATCGCCGGTCGCCGGAAACCGCGCTCGCGCGCGTTCACGCAACCCGGCCGACGCAAGCGCGCGATCGGCGAAAGCGAGACCACCCGCCGTATCGACGCTGACGCCGCGCTCCAGCCACTCGCCGCCCCGGCGCGCGACGAGATGCGCCGGCAGCGCGTCGAGCACTTCGTTGGCAAGGACCGCGCCGCGCCAGCGCTCGGGAAGCATGTCGATCCACGCGACGCGCGGCAGATAGTCGTGCACCGTCGCGGCGAGATGTTCGCGCTGCCGCTCGCGCAGCTCGGGGCTCACCTCAAGCAACCGATAGCACACGGGCAACGCGTGCGCTCTCGCGAGCGCCGCCAGCACGTCCGCGCACAGACGCCCCGAGCCGGGACCCAGCTCGATGATCTCCGGCTCTCGAACTTGCGCGATCACCTGCGCGAGCTGGCTCGCGAGCGCCCCCCCGAACAGCGGCGTCAGCTCGGGCGCGGTGATGAAATCGCCGCCGGCGCCGAATTTGCGCGCGCCGGCAGCGTAATAGCCGAGGCCCGGCGCGTACAGCGCCGCGTTCATGTAATCCGCGAATGAAATCCAGCCGTCGGCGTCGGCGATCGTACGCTTGAGATGTGCGAGCACGCGCGCGATGTGCGCGCGCTCGTCCGCGGACGGCAGCGGCAAGGTATCGGGTGGAGCCGGGAACATCGATGTGCTAAATTGGCAGGTCCAGGGG
>JBGPYP010000099.1:0-8742 GCA_041493285.1 Casimicrobiaceae bacterium | reverse complement strand
GTTGCTCTGGCTCGTGGCAGAGGGACCACGTGATGCGGAACGCCATGCCAGGCAAGCTGCGCGGCCAGACGACGCGATGGGTCGCGGGGTCGGTCGCGGTCGCGATGCTGATCGTCGCGGGCTGCGCCCAGCTGGCGGAAAAAGAGCGCGAGCTGACGTTCCGCGTCGTCCCGGGCACTGCAAGCTGGTTCGACGGCCTGCCCGCGGGCGTGCAGGAAACCGATCTGGTGATCAGCGCCGACGGCAAGCCGCAGCGCATCCACGCCTGGTGGTGGCCTGCCGCGACGCGGCACGCGCCGGCGGTACTGTATCTCCACGGGTCGCGCTGGAACCTGACCGGGCAGACCAGCCGCATCGAGCAGCTGCACGCCTTCGGTTTTTCCGTGCTGGCGATCGACTACCGCGGCTTTGGCAAGAGCGACGGCGACCTGCCGTCGGAGCAGACCGTCTACGAGGATGCGCGCGTGGCCTGGGATCGGCTCACGCAGCTGCAGCCTGACGCGTCGAAGCGGTTCATCTACGGCCATTCGCTCGGCGGTGCGGTGGCCGTCGACCTGGCCGCGCGTCTGAGCACGGCGGCCGAAGCCGGAACCGCGGTGCCGGTGCACGGCCTCATCGTCGAATCGTCGTTCACGACCTTTGCCGACATTGCCCGCGCGGTGACGACCCCCTGGCTGCCGGTGCAGCTGCTGCTGTCGCAGAAGTTCGACTCGCTCTCCAAGATGGGCGAGCTGCGCATGCCCGTGCTGATCGTCCACGGCGCCGGCGATCGCTACGTGCCGTCGCGGTTCAGCGAGGAACTCTACCAGGCCGCGCCCGAACCCAAGAAACTGCTGCTCGTCGACGGTGCGACGCACAACAACTGCATGCGCGTCGCAAGTGCGGAGTACTTCGACGCGATCCGCGAGCTGTTCGGTCTGCGGGCTCCCGCAACGGCGCGAGAGGCACACGCCGCGAACTTCTAGAGCGCTGCAGTCGGTTACACTGGCGCCGGCCCGCCCGCAGCGGGCTCGCGCCTCGCCGTGACCGATCGTCTCATCGCGCACCTCGACATGGACGCCTTCTACGCGTCGGTGGAGCTGCTGCGCTATCCGGAGCTGCGCGGACAGCCGGTCGTGATCGGCGGCGGCAGCCGCCACCAGCCCGAAGAGACCGTTGATCCCGCGACCGGCAGGATCGTCCGTCGCTTCACCAAGCTCTCCGACTACGTCGGCCGCGGCGTGATCACGACCGCGACCTACGAAGCGCGCGCGCTGGGTGCGCACTCGGCGATGGGACTCATGAAAGCCGCCCGGCTCGCGCCCGACGCGTGGCTATTGCCGACCGACTTCGACGCCTACCGGCGCTATTCGCGCCGCTTCAAGGCCACGGTCAGGGCGATCGCGCGGCAGGTCGAAGACCACGGCATCGACGAGGTCTACATCGACTTGACTGACGTCGGTCTCCCGCCGGGCGCGTCCGCGGCGGCCGAACCGCCGGCCGCGGCGAGCGAACGGGCGAAGCGCGTCGCGCAGGCGATCAAGGACGCGGTGCGCGCTGCCACCGGGCTGTCGTGCTCGATCGGCGTCACGCCCAACAAGCTGCTGTCGAAGATCGCCTCCGAGCTCGACAAGCCCGACGGCCTGACCATCCTCGCCGCGGCCGACGTCGCGACGCGGATCTGGCCGCTGCCCGCGCGCAAGATCAACGGCGTCGGGCCGAAGACCGCAGCGAGGCTCGAGGCGCTCGGCATCACCACCATTGGCGAATTGGCGCGTGCGCACCCGGCGTGGCTCATCGAGCAATTCGGCGCCAGCCGCGGCGCCTGGATGCACGAAGCCGCGAACGGGCGCGACGAACGCCCCGTGGTGACACTCAGCGAGCCGGTGACAATCAGCCGCGAGACGACGTTCGAGCGCGATCTGCACGCCAGGCGCGATCGCGACGCGCTGTCGGCGATTTTCACCGAGTTGTGCGAGGTTCTCGCCGACGATCTGCAACGCAAGGGTTACGTCGGCCGGACGATCGGGCTCAAGCTCCGCTACGACAACTTCAAGACCGTCACGCGCGACCGGACGGTACCCGAGCCCACCCAAGACGCGACGGCGATCCGCCGCGCGGCGAGCGAGTGCTTGAAGCGCGTGTCGCTCGAGCGGCGCATCCGCCTGCTCGGCGTGCGGATCAGCGGACTCTGCCGGCCCGAGGACATCGTCGCGTCGCCGGCGCGCTCCGTCGCCGAGCCGGAAGCTAAGCCGACGCCGTCGCTGTTCGACGATTGATCCTACAAGCCGCGCGTCAGCGCGCGCTTGAGCTCGCGCAGCTTCGCCTTGACCTTCGCCTCGTTCTCGCCGCCCATCCGCACCAGGATCTTCTGCCCGGCCGAGAGGTCCTGGAGCGCGGGATCGGCGTACTCGTACATGACTTTCGGTTGCGTCAGCGCGACCGGCCCGCGTATATCGGGGGTGGCGAGCAGATGGTCGATCACCTCGAACACGCGATCGTTGAAGTAGCGCGACGGGTAGCCCAAGTCGGCGTACGCCTGCTGGAACAGCGGATATAAGCGGACGTAGATCGCAACTAGCTTGGCGGAATCGATCGCCTCCATCGCAAGTACATAGGGCGTGTAGCGCGCGGCGTTGTCGAGACCGATGACGACGGCGCCATCCGGCCCGGCGACGCGGAACGCTTCGGGCACCGGCTTGATCGGCATGATGCGCGGCGCGACGCTCTTGCGCGGCAAATTGTCGACGGTGGCGACGACGTTGCGCACGAGGTTTTGGGGGCGGAAAAGCGCATCGAAATTCCCGACACCGAAGATGCCGGCCAGCATCTCGTGCACCGTCGAATCGCTTTCGTCCAGTGCCGGAAGCGGCGCGGCGGGCGGAGCACCCGCCTGTTCGATCGGGTGCTCGATGCGCGGCTCGGCGCTCGCCTGCGGCGCCGGTGGCGTCGGTGCGGCGGGCGCGGGCAGTGCCACTGGCGGCAAGGGGCGCTGCTGTGACAGGGTGTACGCGTAGTACGCGCCTCCCGCCGCCGCGATGATGAATGCAATGGCGACGGGAACGCCCCAGCGCACCTGCGGCTTGCTTGGCCGGAACAGCGGCCGATCGTCGGCCACGACTTTGAAATCAGGATTGGCCATGCTGCTTCACTCGGGGGGGGCGCGGCCGGAGGTCCGGCTCGCCGGTGCCGATGGGGTCAGGCCCTTTGCGAATCGCCTCGTATTGCGACGGTGTCGCCTTGGCGTGAGCCAGGTACTCGCGGATGTGCAGGATGTCCTGCCGGCCGAGCGCGTCGCCTTGATGCGGCCGGTGCAGCGTGCCTTCGACGCCGTTGAGCCGCACCCGCAGGCGCGCTTTCGCCAGCGGCTCGGTCGTCGCGCCCAAGTGGTGCAGCAGCGACTCGACCTCTCGCCACTGGATGTTCCCGCTGACCGGATCCTGGAAAATGGAGCGGAGCAGGTTTTCGTGTTTGCGGCTCATCGGGGCAGTCCTCGGGCAAGAGAATACATCGCGGCGCGGCGGGTCAGCGAGCCTGCTTCATTTCCTTCAGCAGCGGGGCGTCGAACTCGATCTGGATGCGCGGGCCGCCCGCGGCACGGCCGTCGAGGTCCCACTTGCCGGCCAGCCGCTGCGGCGTATCCACGGCGAGCCGCAACGATGCCGGCTCCGCGGTTCCCGAGTACTGGACGCGCTGGTCGTTGGCGACGAACCAGTAGTTGAGCCGAGGCCCGGCGTCGAAGTCGATCGTCATGCCCTCGCTTAAGCCCCCGTCCGAGCACGACATCGCTGCGCACGCCCGGATTTTCGGCGCGACGTCGGCGACCGCGAGCACGACGCGCCGGATCGGCTTGCCGCTGACTTCGTCGGGACCGGAGACGAGGTAGGCGTACTTGGGGGTCACGACGATTGGTC
Source organism: Casimicrobiaceae bacterium (assembly GCA_041493285.1). Taxonomy (GTDB): domain Bacteria; phylum Pseudomonadota; class Gammaproteobacteria; order Burkholderiales; family Casimicrobiaceae; genus PALSA-1003. The sequence continues at coordinate 4,849 of JBGPYP010000099.1, read as the reverse complement.
CGGACTTCGCCTGATAAGCGATGCTGCCGGTCACCCCATCGGCGCGAGCGGTGCTGCACGCGAGCGCCAGGGCCGCTGCGAGGCCTGACCAAAGCGCCGACCAAAACGCGATCCGCGCAGCGCGACAGGGTCCGGAGTCGTGTTTCATGTCATCGTCAGCGATGGAGTCCCGGCAAGGGCGAATTGTACCGGACGCGGTGCGCCCCTCTGACACAATCCGCACCGTGTAGGGAAGACAAAGCAGCAAGTTCGACCACGGACCTGTGTTAGACATGGCGCGATCGCCCCGTGGCGAGCGGGACCTCGCGCGGTGACAGCCATGCGTTCTCCAGTAACGCGCCGAGGTCAGAGCGGCAGGCGAGCCGCGCTAACGCCACGCCTCGACGCCGCCACGTTGCAAGCGTGAGGTCCGACGATCACGGATCCTGAAGACCGCTTGGTGCAGGCGATCAGGGAGCGGACCGCCGCACTCGCAGCGCGCTTGCGATCGCGGGCTCGAGCGCAAGCTCGACGTGCTCGCACAGCACGATCGTCATCGGCGCCTGTTGCAGCACCGTGAGCCGCTGGGGCGGGGAAAGGCCGTAGGCCAGCAGCTGATCGCGGAAGCGCTGCTCGAGGCCACGATCGCAGCCGACGAACTCGACGGTCTCTCCCGGCGTGATCGCGTGCAGTGGCCGGATCATGCGAATAGTTGCAGCGCGAAGTGGACCGCGCCGCCCACGGCGAACGCGGTGGGAACGATCAGGCCCAGCATGAGCAGCGCCACGCGCATGCCCTGCTCCTTGGCGATCATCATGACGCTGGCGATGCAAGGCACGAAAAGCGTGATGGTCACCATGCCGACGACCGTCTGCGCCGGGGACAGCGCGGCGCCCATCGCGAACAGTCCGGTGGCGCCGAAGTCGCGGCGCAAAAAGCCCATCACGAACGCCGCGCTCGCTTCCTTGGGCAAGCCCAGCCAGCCGGTGACCAGCGGCTCGCCCTTGGCGATGATCCACGGCAGCACGCCGATGCGATCGAGCACGAACATGATCAGCGTGCCGATCAGGAACAGCGGGATCACTTCGACCAGGTACCACCTGAGACGGCCGGCGGTTTTCTTAAGCACGTTGCCCGCGACCGGCAGACGCAGCGGGGGCAACTCGGTGACCAGCGGAATGCGCCGTCCCGGGAGCAACTTCGACGCGAGCCAGCCCGCCAGCAGGAGCGTGGCGAGCAGCACCGCCGCCCAAGTAAGCGTAGCGCCAAAGCCCACTCCGCCAAGCATGCCCATCACCACGCCCAGTTGCGCCGAGCACGGAATCGCGAGCGCCATCAGGAACGTCGCGATCAGCCGCTCGCGCTGCGTGCTGAGGATTCGCGTGGTGAGTGTGGCCATCGTCACGCAGCCGAGCCCGAGCACCATAGGCAGCACGGCGCGGCCATTGAGCCCGATCAGCGCAAACAGCCGATTGGCGAGCACGGAGAGCCGCGCAAAGTAGCCCGAGTCCTCGAGCAGTCCGAAAGCGATGAAAAACGTGGTGACGATCGGCAGGATCAACGCGATCGCGTAAGTCACGCCCATCGACCACAGGCCGTAAGGGCCGACGAGCAGGTCGGACACCCAACGCCAGGGCACGTGCCCTTCGACGAGGCTCGTCAGCGCCGGATTGAGCAGCTTTCCGAACAGTTCCTTCTCGGTCCAGTTCACCAGCGTGCCGGCGCCGAACTGCCCGACAAAGAGATACATCAAGTACAGCATCCCGAGCAGGATCGGATAACCCCAGATGCGATGGATCACCAAGCTGCCGATCCGGCTCGCCAGCGGTTCGACCCGTCTCGCCCGGGCAGTGATCGCGGCGCTGGCGAGCCGCTCGGCCGCGTCGGCGCGCGCCTGCGCAAGGCGTGTGGACAGCGCTTCGCCGCCCGAGGCCGTCTCGGCGCGCTCGCGCGCGTCGACCAGCGCGCGAAACGCGCTTTCCATCCGCGTACCGAGCCACGCTTCCACCTCATGATCGTGGCCGAGAAACTGCACCGCGAGCGAGCGAACGCTGAACGGACGATGCGGGATCCGCGCAGCGATCGCATGTTCGACTTCGGCAATGGCTGCTTCGATGTCGTCGGCATAGCGCAACGTTACGGTCGCGACCTTCGGCGCCCGCAATGCGCGGGTGAGCGCGTCGATCCCGCCGCCCGTGGTGGCGATCGTCGCCACGATGTCGACGCCGAGGGCACGTGAGAGCGCCTCATGGTCGATGGCGATGCCGCGCGCCTCCGACTCGTCGCTTATGTTCAGCACGAGCACCTGCGGCAGCGCCATCTCGGCGAGCGCCAGCGTCAAGGCCAGCGTGCGGCGCAGGTTCTTGGCGTCGCCCACCTGCACCAGCGCGCGCAGGTCCTCGTGCAGCAGCGCCCGCATGGTGGCACGCTCGTCGTCGCTGCACGACGGCAACGCGAGCAGGCCGGGTGTGTCGAGGATGCCGGCAGCGCGGTCGAAGCGCGCCACGGCGCGGGCGACTTCGACAGTCGTTCCGGGATAGTTCGAGACGTTGACGTAGGTCCCCGTGAGCCGATGAAAGATCACCGACTTGCCCACGTTGGGATGGCCCACCAGCGCGTAGGTCGCGCCGGTGCGGGCGTCGGGAGTCGCAGTACAGCCGCAGGCGGCGGCGAGTCGGGTGGCGTCCATGGGGCAGGGTCGCGCGGAGCGTTAGCCTTTCGCGCTTGAATGCAAATGAGAATGATTATGTTTTAGTATGGTGAGATGGTACCGCGAAGAAACGGTTGACGGGGGCTGTTGTGAGGCAAGTTTGATCAGGATCAAAGATCGCGCGCGACGTGCGCCAAAAGGCGGCTTCCGGCCCGATGCGCGGCCGCCGTACCCAGCGATGTCGGGATCGGTCATCCGGTCGCGGATTTCATGCAACTGCGCATGTGTTCCGGTTTCGTCCTTCTCCATCAGGTGGGTATAGCCCACGACCCCCCCAGCACGAAGAATCGTCGCGAAACGAAGGTGACGCGAGGGATCTCCATCGATTTGAATCGCGGTTAGAGATGCGAGATTTCCGCAATCCGTTTGCCGACGGCGAGCATTGGCGCGGCGACGCTACTTGCGGTAGATTCGTCGCAACGACGAGGTTTGAGGAGGAGCCATGCGGGCGTTTCACGTTTCTACAGCAGCCTTCGCGCGCTCACGAGTCGCAGCGCTCGGCGTTCTCGCCCTCGCGGCGTCGTTTTGCACTGCCGCGCTCGCGCAGGACTATCCGAATCGTCCGGTGAAGATCATCGTTCCCTTCGCCGCCGGCGGTCCCGCCGACGTATACGCGCGCGTCCTTGCCCAGCGGCTGCAGGAGTCGCTGGGCCAGCCGTTCGTCGTCGACGACCGTCCCGGTGGGGGCTCGATCGTCGGCACCGACGCAGCGGCGAAAAGCACCCCGGACGGCTACACGCTGCTCATCATGTCGAACACGCACACGGTCAACGAATCGCTGATGCCCAACAAGCCGTTCGCGTTGCTGCGCGACTTCATGCCTGTCGCGCCGATCAATTACTCCGACTTGGTCATGGTCGTGCACCCTTCGGTGCCGGCGAAGACGCTCGGCGAGTTCATCGCGCTCGCCAAGGCGCAGCCGGGCAAGCTCAACTACGCCTCGTCGGGCCCGGGGACGCCGTATCACATGGCCGGCGAGCTGTTCAAGGCGATGGCCGGCGTCGACATCGTGCACGTGCCTTACCGCGGCAGCTCGGGCGCGCGCACCGACATCCTCGGCGGGCAGGTGCAGATGATGTTCGACGCGGTGACGACGATGAGCGAGCACGTCAAGGCGGGCCAAGTGCGCGCGCTCGGCACGAGCGGAAAGGTGCGCTCAAGCGTGCTGCCGGACGTGCCCACGGTTTCCGAAGCAGGCGTCCCCGGATACGAGACGACGATCTGGCTCGGCGTGATCGCACCCAAGGGAACGCCGTCGGCGATCGTCAACCGCCTGAATGCCGAGATCACCCGGATCGTCAGCCGGCCCGAGGTGCGGAGCGATTGGGCGAAGCAGGGTGCGGTGGCAATGGCCATGACTCCCGACGAGTTCGGCAAGTACATTGCCGACGACATCGTCAAGTGGGAGCGCATCGTCAGGATTTCCGGCGCGAAGCCTGATCAGTAGGAATACTCGGCGTTGAAGGAGCTTTGCCTGCTCTCCGCCGGCGCGGCGCAGGCCGTCGCGACCGCGCTCGCGCGCGAGTTCCGCGCCGTGGCGGGCGTCGAAGTGCGCGCGAGCTTCCAGGCGGTCGGCGCGCTCAAGGAAAAACTCCTCGCCGGCGAGCCCTGCGACGTCGTCATCTCGACCGCGGCGATGCTCGACGAATTTGCGCGCGATGGGCGCGTCGACAGCGCGACGATCTCGGCGCTCGGTCGCGTCCACACCGGCATCGCGGTGCGCTCGGGCGAGAGCGCGCCCGCGATCGGCGATCGTGGCCAATTGCGCGCCACGTTGGTGGCGGCCGCGCGGATCTATGTGCCCGATCCGCAGCGGGCGACGGCCGGCATCCATTTCGTCCAGGTGCTGCGCGCGCTGGGGCTCTACGATGCGCTGGCGCCGCGGCTCGCGTCGTATCCGAATGGCGCGACCGCGATGGCGGCGCTCGCGGGGTCCGCCGAGCGCGGCGCGCTCGGCTGCACGCAGGTCACCGAGATCAAGTACACACCAGGCGTCGCGCTCGTCGGCACGCTGCCGGCGGAGTTCGATCTGGCGACGCTCTACGCGGCGGCGTGCGCGTCCGCACGCGATCCTGATCTCGCGCGACGATTTGTGCGCGTGCTCGCCGTACCGGACTCACTCCGGTTGCGGCGCGAGGCGGGATTCGAAGTGTAGAGACC
>JBGPYP010000291.1:0-3468 GCA_041493285.1 Casimicrobiaceae bacterium | reverse complement strand
GTGCACGACTCGCAAGGGCAAGCCTTCGGACTGCAGCTTGGCGAGGATCTCGCGGGTGCCGTCGATCGAGTCGTGATCGACCACGACGAGCCCGTCGAGAACGCTCGAGTTGTGGCGCACGAACGGCTCGATCACATCCGCTTCGTTCCGCACCATCGTTACGCCGAACAGCCGCATGAGATCTCAGATGATCTCGATCGTCGCTGCAGGCGAGCGCCGGTCCCGAAGCGCGATCAGCGATTCGGCGAAACGCATGAGGCGCCGCAGCGTATCGGGCACGGCCGCGGCTCGATAGCTCGATTCGAACGTCAGCGGCACCGGATCCTCGACCAGCTCGATCTGTGCCGCGGGCCGCCATTTCCCTCGTGGGAGCGTGTAGTTGCACGCGATCTCGCGCAGGCGCTCGGCGCTGAGCGGCGCACCGGCGCGAAGCTCGTCGTACAGATCGCGCCAATGGTAGGTCAGCTCGGCGCCGGGAGGCTGCGACGCGAGATCGGCGAGATAGCCGATGATCACCTTGCTCTCGAGCTGGCTGCGGCTTCGCACCGGACAGTGCGCGACGGCGACCACACGCTTGGGCAGCCGCGCGTGCGCGGGCGGCTTGGACTCGCCCTGGAGGCCCACGACGTGATTGCCCTTCGCGACGAAGGCGTCGGGCTGCTCGGCGAAAGCGCGGCCGACGATGACCTTGGGCATCGCATGCCGCTCGGTCTTGACCCGCCACCACAGATGTCCGGGCCCGATCCCGCCTTCCGCTTCCTCGAAATCGTCGGGCACGTAGGTGTGCCACTCCGCCACGGCGTGCGTCCCTGGTGGAACCGCGGCCAGCGCGCGCTCCAGTCTGGCGCGCGACTTGACCTTGAGGAACTCGTCGGCGTCGAGCGGAAACACGAAGTCCGCGGCGTCGCGCGCGAGCGCTTCGCGCGTCAGCGCCGTCATGACGGCAGATTGGCGGTACGTGGGATCCGGATCGGACGCGACCCGCAGCGGCAACCCCTCCTTCTCAAGCTTGGCGAGGATGTCCGACGTGCCGTCGGTCGAGCCGTGGTCGAGCACGACGAACCCGTCGAGCACGGTGAGGTTGTGGCGCACGAAGGCCTCGATGACATCGGCCTCGTTGCGTACCATCGCTACGCCGAAGAGACGCATGGCTTGCGGGACGCGCTACGGATCGCGACGCAAGTTACCCGTTCGTCCTGAGCCCTTCGACAAGCTCAGGACAGGCCCCGTCGAAGGACAACGGGTAGCGGACGTGCTGCTCGCCGTGCGCGTCCATTCGTGGTTCGACAAGCTCACCACGAACGGACTGCAGCAGATGTTCCGCCGATCGGCAGGGCAACAGCGCGCAAATATGCTCACCGATCCTGCGAACCCGTCACCGCGCTCACTTCGCCTCGGGCGGCCGCGGCGGCGGCGACGGTGACATGCGCGGCGGCTCCGGAAGCTTGACGACCAGCGCGTCGATCGCGGCCTGGTTGACCTTCATGTTCGGATCCTTGTTGATGGCTTCGAGCCTCGCGTTGCGAGTCTCGCTGACGTAGCGTCGCTTCAGGTCCGCCATGATCTGCTTGCTCGCCTGGTCGAACGGCACCTCGCGGCCCAGGCGCCGCCCGTCGAGACGGATGATGTGCCACCCGAAGCTCGATTGCACCGGCTCGCTCACCTCGCCGACATTCTTGAGCTCGTACGCGGCCTTGGAAAACGCCGGATCCATCTTCTTCGGTCCGAACCACCCGAGCTGCCCCCCGTCGGTCTTGGCGTTCGGATCGTCCGAAACTTCGGCGGCGAGCTTGGCGAAGTCCGCGCCGGCCAGGATTTTCGCGCGCGCTTCCTTCGCCAGAGCGACTGCGGCGTCGCCGCCGCCGTGCTTGGCCGGATCGACGAGGATGTGCGATGCGCTCACCTGCTCCGGCGTTCGATACTTGTCCTTGTTCAGCACGTAGATCTCGCGCGCCTTGGCGAGGAAATCCGCCGACTTCGCGTCGAACTCGGCGGCGGCGTCGCGCTCGATCTTGCCGACCATCGCCTGCGCCAGGAAGCGGTCGATCTCGAGCGCGAGCCGGCGGGCGACCTCGTCATCGCGATCGAGCCCGACGTCGCGTGCCTGCTTCGCGAGCGTTTTGTCGATGAGCAGGTTGTTGAGCATCTGGGTCAGCCGCTTGGGGCTGGAGGCGAACTCGGGGCGCATCTCGGGCGGCACGCGCAACATGTCGGTTTCGTAGTCGGCGCGGGTGAGCTTGACCGCCGCGTTTTCGGCGAGGACTTCGTCGCCGGGCTTCTGCGCCTGGGCGATGCAATCGGCGGCGATGATGGAGGCGGCGAGCGCCAATGCGGTAACGGTGCGATGCATGAGACCTCTGTGGTGTAATGCCGGGCGTAGCGACGGCAAACCGATATTATCGCCTGCCGCGGCGGTCCGCGTCCAAGGGTCCACGGTCCCGCAGCGTGTCGGCGGTGTTCTCGGCGGACAAGCCGGAAGGGGCGTTGCTACGGATCTGACCATTAGCGTGCCGAAGCCGACTGCGAGCGCGTGGCTGGCGCCTTCGACTATCCCGGGTTCGAGCTCGACCCCAACGTGGTCCTCGCCAAAGCTTGAGCCCACCGAGTCACGTCCATACCTTGGCCGGGAATGGCGCAAAAAAAGCCCCGCCGGAGCGGGGCTTTCTGCGGCCTGAGGCTGCCCGAAGGCGTTTAGCTGCCGCTGGGCTTGACCCAATAGATTTGCATGTTGCACGTGCCGGTTGTTGGGCTTGCGCACGACGCGTTGCGCATGTTGAAGTAGTACGTCGTGCTCGGCTGGAGTATCGCGGCTCCGCTCTTGCTGGCGACGAGCGTGAAATAGATCCAAGGCGCAAACTCGTTGGCGAAGGCAGCCGTACCTCCGCCGACCTTGGGCAAGCCGGGGCCGAAGTCGCAGGCTGTCGCGGAGAGCGCACCCGTCCGCGGCGCCATCGGATCGGCGTACTCGACCGCCCGGATGTAGCCCTTGCCGGTCGCGCTGGTGATGGCGCTGGTCGTGAACCGAACCACCACCGCGTCGTTCGGGCCGAAGCCGCCGGCATCGACCGTCAACGCAGTCGAGGTCGCGCCCCAAGGCATGTCGATGACGCGAGTGTTGGCGAAGCCCTGCGCGGCGCAACTGATGCCGCCGCCGCCGCCGGTGGAGACCGTGACGTTCTTGGTCGCTGCCGGACTGGAGACACCGCCGGCGTTGGACGCCGTCGCAGTGAATGTCGTGGTCGTGGTGAGCGTGCCGGATGGGGTCGGCCCCGTGTTGCCCGCCGCGAATGCTCCGGTCCAGACATAACCGTTCGGATCCGGAGGATCACCGCCTGTGCAGTTCATGGCCAGCGACAGCGGGCCGCCGCCGACAGGTTCACTAGTGGGGCTGGCAGTAATCGAGCAGCCCGTAGGCTTGTTCACTACCACGTTCGACCAAGCCACGACCCAGGGCCCCGATGTGGGTCC
>JBGPYP010000191.1:0-5136 GCA_041493285.1 Casimicrobiaceae bacterium | reverse complement strand
GGTGATGTAGGGCAGGTTGCTTTCGGTCTGCTGCGAGCTCGACAGCTCGATCTTCGCCGTCTCGGCGGAATCCTTGAGCCGCTGCAGCGCGAGCACGTCGTTCTTGAGATCGACGCCCTGGTCCTTCTTGAACTCGGTGACGATGTAGTCGATCACGCGCTGGTCGAAGTCCTCGCCGCCGAGGAACGTGTCGCCGTTGGTCGACAGCACCTCGAACTGGTGTTCCTTGTCGACGACCGCGATTTCAATGATCGAGATATCGAAGGTCCCGCCACCCAGGTCGTAGACCGCGATCTTGCGGTCGCCTTCCTTCTTGTCGAGCCCGAACGCGAGCGCCGCCGCGGTGGGCTCGTTGATGATCCGTTTGACCTCGAGTCCGGCGATCTTGCCCGCATCCTTGGTCGCCTGCCGTTGCGAGTCGTTGAAATACGCAGGAACGGTGATGACGGCCTCCGTCACTTCCTCACCGAGATAATCCTCGGCCGTCTTTTTCATCTTGCGCAGGATTTCCGCCGACACCTGTTGCGGCGCGACCTTCTTGCCGCGCACCTCGACCCACGCGTCGCCGTTGTCGGCCTTGACGATCTTGTAGGGCATCAGGCCGATGTCCTTTTGCACTTCCTTTTCGTCGAAGCGACGGCCGATCAGCCGCTTGACGGCGAAGATCGTATTCTTCGCATTGGTGATCGCTTGGCGCTTCGCGGGCGCACCGACCAGAATCTCGCCGTCCTCCTGGTAGGCGACGATCGACGGCGTGGTGCGCGCACCTTCCGAGTTCTCGATGACCTTTGGTTGGCCGCCTTCCATGATGGCGACGCAGCTGTTGGTCGTGCCGAGGTCGATGCCGATGATTTTGGCCATGTCGTTTCCTTCCGTTTCCTTCGATGGCTTGCCTATGCCGTAGGTGGGGTTTTATCGATCGGATTCAAGCGAATAGCGCGCTCTTTATCGTTTCGCGTCGTCGGGCGAGCGGGGCGCGCCCGCTTCCTTCGCGACCGCGACCAGCGCGGGGCGGAGCACACGGTCGTTGAGCAGGTAGCCCTTCTGGAATACTTGCACGATTGTGCCGGCCGGTTGATCGGACTCGATCATGGTCATCGCCTGGTGGTGGTGCGCGTCGTATTTCTCGCCGGCCGGGTCGAGTTCGACGATCCGCGCCTTGTCGAACGCGGCATTAAGGTTCTTGAGCGTCAGCTCGACGCCGTCCTTGAGCGCCTCAGTGGTGGCATTCGGGGTCGCTAGCGTGAGCTCGAGCGCGTCGCGCACCGTCAGCAGTTCCTGCGCGAAGCGCTCGATCGCGTACTTATGCGTTTTGACGATGTCGTTCTGCGCCTGCTTGCGGACGTTGTCGGTCTCGGCCTTCGCCCGCAGCCACGCGTCTTTCAGCCGCGCGGCCTCGTCCTCGGCCTCCTTGAGCAGGGCCGAAAGATGGGTGGCAGGCTCCGGACCCCGCTCGACCGCCTCGGGGACGGCGCCGGCCGCGGCGACGGTGGCAGGCACTCCACCTTCGGTCTCGGCCGAAACCTGAGTGTTCTGCTCGGGATTGTTGCTCATTCCAGCTCCTTCGACGAATCGCACTGAGGGTGGGGCCATTTCGGCTTGTTTCAACTGCCAGCGCGCCCCGCCTCGGCCCGCGTTACAAGCCTCGTGGCAACCCCCGGGATCCCGGGACCGGCTGCGGTCAAGCCTCGGCGCCGCGCGCCTTGGCTCGGGCTTGCGTCAGCTCGCGGGCGGCCGCGTCGGGGGGAGGGTCGAGCCAGCCGCCGAGGTTCTTGAGCGCCAAGTCCGCCAGCGCCGCGATCCACGCGGGCCGCTCGTTCAGGCACGGAATCGCGTGGAACTCTGCGCCGCCGGCCTTGAGGAACGCGGCCCGTCCCTCCAAAGCGATCTCTTCCAGCGTTTCGAGGCAATCGCTGACGAAGCCGGGGCACGCCACGTCGACGCGCCGCATGCCCTCCCGGGCCAGGGCGACCAGCGTCGCGCCGGTATAGGGCTGGAGCCACTCGCCCCTGCCGAAGCGCGACTGGAAGGCCACCGCGTACTGCTCCGCCCGCAAGCCCAGCTCGGTGGCCAGCAGCCGCGCGGTCCTCTGGCAGTGGCAATGATAAGGATCGCCCAAATCCAGCGTACGCCGCGGTACGCCATGAAACGACAGCACGAGCTTGTTCGGCCGGCCGTTCTTCACCCAGTAATCGTTGATGCTCTGAGCCAGCGCGCCGATATAGCCCGGGGCGTCGTGGTACGCATCGGCCACGCGCAGCGCCGGCACCCTGCGCATCGTTCGCGCGGCGGCGAATACCGCGTCGAGCGCCGAGGCGGTCGTGCTCGCCGCGTACTGCGGATACAGCGGCAACACCAGCACGCGTTGAGAGCCGCCCTCGCGCAACCGCTCGAGCGCCTGTGCAATCGACGGGTTGCCGTAGCGCATCCCGAGCTCCACCTGGGCATGGTCTGCCGGGAGCCCCAGCGTTTTCAGGCGCGCTCCGAGATAGCCGAGCAGGAGCGTCTTCTGGCGCTGGCTGTGGACCAGAAGCGGGGACCCATCCTTCGTCCAGATGGTCGCGTAACGCTGGGCGGATTGCGCCGGCCTGATGCGCAGGATTACGCCGTGCAGCAACGGCTTCCAAACGGCGCGTGGAATTTCCACCACCCTCGGATCCGACAGAAACTCGGCAAGGTAGTGGCGCACCGCGCTCGCGGTCGGCGCATCCGGCGTGCCGAGGTTGATCAACAGAACGCCGAGCCGCGCCGGACGGTCGTGCGCAAATTTCGGTTCGGGCCGATAGCGGGGCACGGTTCAGACCGTCGCGAGCGCAATGCCCAGCGCCGCGAAAAGCAGCAGGTTGTTGCCGATTGCCCTCACGGCGATGGCCGCCGTCGACGTCAGCACGACGCGCCAACGAGATTCGCCATAGATTCGCCGCACCATCTGTCCGGAGAGACCTTCCCACAGACCGCGGCGAGCCGCCGCGCTTCCCTGTCCGGAAGCGTGACAGCAGGGGCCGACGAGCGTCGCACCGCAAGAACGGCACGCCGCAGAGGAAGCCGCCGCGACGGCCGGGGCGCCCTCGTTCATGGGTTGGCGGCCATGTACGCAGCGAGCCCCTTCGCGGCGTGCGCGCGGATCGCCGCGCGCACGGGAGGCAGCCACCCCAGCAGCGCGCCCTTCGCTCGCAACGCCATCGCGGCCCAGCGCCATAGGCTGAAACGATCGACGGGCCGCGCGATCAGGCCGTCGCGAGACTCGAATGTCGCGTCGATGCGATTGTGCACCAGCCGGCCCGTCGCCGAGTACGTGTAGCGCGCTTTCCAGTGCGCGCTGCCGTCGCGCTCGGTCGCGGCGACTCGCGTGAACTCGATCGCGAGATCGGTAGCGCGGGCGGTCAGCATGCGCCACATCGCGCGCACCTCGCGCCCGGCCAGCTCGCCGAAGACCGGATCGCGGAACGCGACGTCGGCGTGATAGCACGCCAGCATAGCCTCGACGTCCCTGCGCGCGAATGCCGAGTAGACGCGCTCGATCAGCGCCGCGTTCGCTTTCGCCGCGTCCGACACGGCGCCCTTCAGGCCTCGTTCAGCTGCTGCGTCAGCGCGTTCGAGAGCAGCTTGGCGGTCACATCGACGATCGGGATCACGCGCTCGTACGCCATCCGCGTCGGACCGATCACGCCCAGGGTCCCGAGGACCTGGCCATCGACTTCGTACGTCGCGGTGATGACGCTGCACTCGTCGAGCGGCGCCAGGCCCGACTCGCCGCCGATGAACAGGTGCACGCCCTGCGCGCGCTGGCCGACGTCGAGCAGGTGCAGCAGTGACGTCTTCTGCTCGAAGACTTCGAACAGCCGCCGCAGCCGGCCCATGTTGGATGCAAGATCCTCGGCGTGGAGGAGATTCTTCTCTCCGGACACAACCAAGCTCTCGCCAGTATCGGCAAGCGCAGCGTCCCCCGCCTCCACGGCTGCGCTCATGAGCCCGACCACGTCCTCCCGCAACTGCCGCAACTCGTCGGCAAGCAACACGCGGATGGCGTGAAACGGCTGCCCCGCGTAGTGTTGATTGAAGAAATTCGACGCTTCGAGCAATTGTTGCTGCGAGTATGAGCGGTCGGTGTGCAGGATGCGGTTCTGCACGTCGCCGTCGGGTGTGACGATGATCAGGAGCACGCGCCGCTCGGACAGGCGCAGAAACTCGATATGGCGGAAGGACGCCTCGCGGCGGCGCGGAGTCGCGACCACGCCGGCGAAATGCGTGAGCTGCGAGAGCATCTGCGCGGCGGAGCTGACCAGCAATTGCGGCCGGTCTGCCTGGAGGTGTTCCTGCAGCTCGCTGATCTCGCCATCCGCGAGCGGCTTCACGACCAGCAGCGTGTCGACGAAAAAGCGGTAGCCTTTGGGGGTCGGCACTCTTCCGGCCGAAGTGTGCGGGCTCGCAATGAAGCCCATCTCCTCGAGGTCGGCCATCACGTTGCGGATCGTCGCCGGCGATAGCTCGAGTCCCGATTGCCGCGACAACACGCGCGAGCCCACGGGCTGGCCGTCGGCGATGTAACGCTCGATCAGCGTCTTCAGCAGGTACTGTGCGCGGGGGTCCAGCATGACGCGTATTTTATGCTTTAATCCAGGCCATGAGCGCCCCCGGCCATTCCTTCCCGACGATCGCGCTGGTCGGGCGCTACGGCAGCCCCGGGATCGCGGAGCCTTTGAGCAGGCTCGCCGCGTTTCTCGCCGGCCGCGGCCACCGCGTGCTGCTCGATCCGGAAACCGCGCAGTGCACGCCGCTGCCCGGTTACCCATCCGCGCCGGTTGCACAGCTTGGACGGGAAGCGAAGCTCGCGGTCGTCATCGGCGGCGACGGGACGATGCTGTCGATCGCGCGGCAGCTCGCGCCCTATGGCGTACCGCTCATCGGCATCAACCAGGGCCGCCTCGGGTTTCTCACCGACATTGCGTTGTCCGACATGGAGACCGTGCTGGGGGCGATGCTGGCGGGCGCGTATGTCGAAGAGACACGGACGCTGCTCGACGCGACACTGACTCGGCTCGCGGGTGGCGAAGAGCGCACGCTCGCATTCAACGATGTCGTCGTCAACCGGGGCGCACTCGGCGGCATGATCGATTGCGCCGTGACGATCGACGG
>JBGPYP010000177.1:0-5567 GCA_041493285.1 Casimicrobiaceae bacterium | reverse complement strand
AGCTGGTTCTCGACCACGATCTGGGTCGCGATGCCGGCGTGATCGGTGCCGACCTGCCAGAGCGTGTTGTCGCCGCGCATGCGGTGCCAGCGGATGAGCACGTCCATCAGCGTCTGCTGGAACGCGTGCCCCATGTGCAGCGTGCCGGTGACGTTCGGCGGCGGGAGCTGGATGCAGAAGGCCTCTGCACCACTTCGCATCGACGGCTTGAACAACCCGTGCGATTCCCAATAGGCGTACCACTTGCCTTCGATCGAGCGCGGCTCGAAGCTTTTCGCGAGTTCCATCGGCGGGGCCGTCAGCAAACCGCGAATTATAGCGGATTGCCGTCACGCATCCGGACGCGACGCCCGGCGCGATTTCACTCTCGGGGACGAGCGTTTAGCGGGACGGCGCTGCGACGGACTCGGCGTCGGTCATGCGGTAGAGCACGCCGGCGGGATCGTCTTTCAGCACCGCGAATCGGCCGGCGACGACGATCGGTTCGAAGCCGTACGCCAAGGGTTTCTTGGCGTGCACTTCGACGATCGCATCAGGCCCGGCGGGGAGGCAGAACGGGCAGTGCGGCGGTACCGCCGCGAGCAGAAAGTGCTTCTGCTTGTCGCCCATGTCGAGCGGAATGATGAAGCCTTGAACGCGCACGTCCTTCTTGTCCAGGCCGAGGATGTCGCGGGAAAACTGCGGGACCATCTTGTTGCCTTGCTTGACCGGCTCGACTTGCGCCAGCGTCTTCCACGACACGACGCCCGTCACCTCGGGAAGCATTTGCGCGCTGTAATCCGAGGCGCTCGGCAAGCCGGTCGCGGGCACGCTCGTGTCGAGCGCGTTGACTGGGAGCGCCACGGCGAGGAACCCGGCGCCGACCCACGAAGCGAGGTGACGATTCATCGAACTAGCCTTTGGCCAAGGTCGCTGCCACATCGAGGCGATACGCGCGCCATGCCGGCAGCAGCGCAGCCAGTATACCGCCGGCGAGCGCGAGCGCAACTATGCCCGCCTCGCCCGCGAGCACGCGGCGGGCGCCGCTCGCCAGCGGGGCGGCCGCAGGCAGCCACGCGCCGATCAGCGCGAGCAGCGCGTGCCCGAGCGCGACGCCGATGAACGCGCCCGCGGCCGCCAGCAGCAGGCTCTCGAGCAGCAACGTCGCGCATACGCGAGCGCGGCTCGCGCCCAGCGCGCGCATGATCGCGAGGTCGTACTGGCGCTCGTCCAGCGCCTGGTAGAGCGCGATGAACATGCCGAGCGCCGCGGCGATGATGAGGAACACGGCGAAGCCGCGGATCACGTCGGTGCCCACCCCGAACACGGTAAACAGGCGGGCCGATTCGTACGCGGGCGACGCCGCCTGCATCGAAGTTTCGCTGTCGATGCGCCGCGGGAGGCTGACGGCGGCGAGCGGCGTCGCATACTTGACCAGCGCCATCGTCACCTCGCGGCCGCTGGGTCCCGCGCGGCTGGCGTGCGGCTCCGGCTCCTTTGGCCCCTGCGCCTCCTGTTCCTCGTGCTCATGCACTTTCCATACGCTCTCCACGCCGGTCAGCACCAGGCGGTCGACGACGGTCCCGGCGCTCTGCAGCACGCCGACAACGCGATACGGGTTGCCGGCATGCACTTCGCCGCCGTCGGCAAGGCCGTGCGAGCCCGCGAAGCGCGCGCCGATCGCAAGCCCCGACCGGCGCGCGATGTCCGCCCCGAGCACCGCGTCCATCGGCGCTTTCCACAGGGCGCCGCTCGCGAGCCGCGCGTCGTAAAGGCCCAGAAACGCTGGATCGGTGCCGACGATATGGGCGCCGCGATAGCTGTCGCCCAGCGCGATCGGAACGACCTCGGCGATGAGCGGGTCGGCGCGCAGCCTCTCGACTTCGGCGAGCGGGATGTTGCCGGGCGGAACGTCGACGTGATAGACGCCCGCCAGGACGAGCTGCAGCGGGCTGCCCTTGGCGCCGACGACGAGATCGATCCCGGCCGCATCGCGCTTGAGGCGCTCGTCCAGCGCCGTGGTGAGCAGGAGCAGGAGTGTGATCGTCGCCACGCCGAGCGTGAGCAGCACCAGGTTGAGCAGCGTCGTCAGCGGGCTCTTTCGGGCGTAGGCCAGAACGATGCGGGCGAGATTCACATCAATCGCCCGCCGGCAGAGCATACGTGTGCGGGAACGCCGCGCGGATGCGTGCGTCGTGCGAGGCGACGACCAGCGTCGCGCCAACCGCGTCGGCCTGGTCGGTCAACAGCGAGATAGCCTGCGCGGCGTGCGCATCGTCGAGAGCGGCCGTCGGCTCGTCGGCGAGCAGCAGCAACGGCCGGTTGATCACCGCGCGCGCGATCGCGACCCGCTGCGCCTGCCCTTGCGAGAGCGTTTCGGGGAGGCGGGCTGCCAGCTCGCCGACGCCGACTCTAACAAGCAGCGCCTCGGCCGCAGGCCGGTCGATCGTCGTGCCGGCGAGATACGGCGCCAGCAGCAGATTGTCGAGCACCGAGAGGCTGGCGATGAGGTGCAGCCGTTGCGGGACGTAGCCCACGTGGCGGCCGCGCCAGCGGTCGAGCTCCGGACCGGACCATCGCGCTAGGTCCTGATCGCCGACGCTCACCTCGCCGACCGTCGGCCTCAGTAGGCCTGCGAGCACGCCGAGCAGCGTCGACTTGCCGCTTCCCGACGGACCTGCGAGCAGCCAACGCTCGCCGCGCGATGCGCGCCAGGACGGCACCGCAAGCGCTAGGCTCTCTCCATAGCGATGCTCGATGCCGGTCAGCGCGAACATGCCGGGAGTATAGCGGCGGATGGGCTACGGCCAACGCAACAGCTATCTCTTAATCCGCGTGATGGCCGCAGCAGTCGACGCAGCGGCCGACGCTCCACAGAATACGTCGCGTCGAGCGCACAAGGAGGCCGCGCAACCCGGTTGCGTTTACAAATCGCGTCCGACCGCGCGCGCGACGGCGCGGAGCGTTCCCATCAACGTGCCGAACTCGGCGGGCGTGAGTGCCTGATCGGCGTCGCACCACGCCTCGCACGGGTTCGGGTGCACCTCGATCAGCAACCCGTCCGCCCCCGCGGCCACCGCCGCGCAGGAAAGCGCCGGCACCATCCATGCCTTGCCGCCGGCGTGCGAGGGGTCGACGATCACCGGCAGGTGTGTTTCGCGCTTGAGCACCGGCACCGCGGTCACGTCGAGCACGTTGCGATACGCGGTCTCGAAGGTGCGGATGCCGCGCTCGCAGAAGATGATGTTGTGATTCCCACCAGCGGCGATGTACTCGGCGGCCATGAGCCACTCGCCGATCGTCGCCGACATGCCCCGCTTGAGGATCACCGGCTTGGTCGTCTGGCCGACCTCCTTCAGGAGGTCGAAGTTCTGCATGTTGCGTGTGCCGATCTGGATCACGTCGACGTCGTACTGCAGAAAAGCCTCGAGCATCCGTGGGTCCATCAGCTCGGTGACGATCGGCAGCCCGTGCGCGTCGGCCGCGGCGCGCAACAGTTCCAGCCCTTCCACACCCTTGCCCTGAAACGTGTAGGGGCTCGTGCGCGGCTTGAAGGCTCCGCCGCGCATCAGGCGCGCGCCGGCCGCCTTCACACCCGCCGCAGCGGCTTCCATCTGTGGCGCGGTCTCCACCGAACACGGCCCGGCGATCACCTGCACGGTCGTGCCGCCGATCGGCACCCCGGCGACGTCGATGATCGTGTTCGCCTTGTGCCATTCCCGCGCGACGATCTTGTACTGCTTGACGATGTGCATCGACTTCTCGACGCCGGGCATCGGGTCGAACATCTCCGGGTCGAGCTTGCGCTCGTCACCGACGGCGCCGATGAGCGTGCGCTCGGTGCCGCGCGAGATATGAACCTGCAGGCCGTGGGAGAGGATCTTCGCTTCGACGGCTTCGATCGCCTTTTCGTCGGCGTCCGGTTGCATGACGATGATCATGGGCGAGTCTCCAAAAAAATCGGGCGGCCTCTTGGCTGCCCGACGGTGCTTGAAACTGGTTGCTTGCGTGCTATCGGTAAGCGCGGCCCTGGGCGGTCAACCCATAGTAGAAATACCAGCCGAACGCGGCCGCAGCCTGCGCATCGCGATCGTTCATGTCAGGTTTGACGCCGAGGGCGATCCGGGAGTTCATGGCAGCTAGTCTAGCACGCGGTCGCCGCGAGGCGGTCAAGCCGCACATCGGGCGCAGCTCCCCTTGATCGTGACTTCGATGTCGCGCCGGCGATAACCCGCCGGGAGAGGAACCGACGGCAGCCTGGCCTGCTCGAGGCAGATCATCTTGCCGCAGGAGCTGCACTCGAAGTGCGCGTGGCCGCCGCCGCGCGCCGGCCGGTGCCCGACAACCGAAAAGCGCCAGACCCGATCCTCGCCGGAGACCTTGTGCGCGAGGCCTTGTTCGGTCAGCCACTCCAGCACGCGATAAAGCGTGACGCGATCGACGTCGTGGCGGCGCCGCAAGCGGTGCTCGACGTCGTGGTGCGTCAGGGCTTCAGCGGCCTCGAGGAGCGTCGCCAGCACGTCGACGCGCGCGCGGGTGAGCCTTGCCCCCGCGGTCGCCAGCCGCAACTGAGCGTCAACTGCGGAGCGACGCGGCGACGATCTGCGGGCGGGAGCTGTCATCGGGCGCGGCGGGGGAAACTCGCCAATCGATCATAGCGCCACGTTCGATGCTTGACCAGCCGACTTTGGAAGCCCGTGACCTAACGCTGGTCTTGTCGCCACTGCGCGATTTCGCGTTCGATCGCCTCGGCGACGTAGGTGCGGACGAGCTGCCCGACGTGCGCGTTGATCGTCTCGACCAGCTCGGCGCCCGCACGCACGACGATGGGCTCGAGATGCGCCGCGAGCTGCGTCTTGAGGCCGGTGTCGATGAACAGGTCGAGCCGCTGCAACACCTGCATCGAGATCTGCTCCGCGAGCGCGCGCCAGCGCTCGTCATCGCTCGTTCGCGCCGCGGTCGTCGCGTCGGGCGTCGAGCCGGCCGGCGGCGGCGTCGTCGCGGAGCCGGCAGCGCGGAAGGTGCGAGTCACGGTCGGATCCGGCAGCTCGGCTTGCCCGGACCGGCCGAGCTGCTCGGAGGGCGGGGCCGCGGCGCGCAGCGTTACCGGCGGCACGACCGCGACGGTATCGGGCGCAGGCCCGGTGATGCTGTGGAGCGCCGGATCGATGGTATCGGGGCCAAGCCAGAGCGAAAACTCGCCTTCCGCCCTCTCCGCCGGCAGCGGCGCGAGATCGATCGCAACTTCTTCGACCACGTCGGTCAGTACCGGCGGCTCGGCGTCGCGCGGAGCCGTTCCGGGTTCGGCGGAGAGTTTCTTCGCATCCGGCGCAGTATCGGGCGTCCGCGCGGTTTCCTCGCGCTCGCCCGTCGGCGGCGAGGCAGCGCGCGCGCGATCGTCC
Organism: Casimicrobiaceae bacterium; assembly: GCA_041493285.1. Classification (GTDB taxonomy): domain Bacteria; phylum Pseudomonadota; class Gammaproteobacteria; order Burkholderiales; family Casimicrobiaceae; genus PALSA-1003. The sequence continues at coordinate 186 of JBGPYP010000177.1, read as the reverse complement.
CGACCCGTGTCGATGCGCGGTGCGCGCGAGTCGGGCGGCTGCCCGCGCAGCGTCGCGCCGCTGCGTTCGCGTGTCGACGGGCCCCGATGCGACGGCTCGGCCCGCGCTTCGGGCACGCTTTCGGTCAACACCGGTATGCCGCTGTCGGCGCCGCCACCACGATTGCGGCGCATAAGCGCGTCGGCT
>JBGPYP010000421.1:0-2009 GCA_041493285.1 Casimicrobiaceae bacterium | reverse complement strand
GGCCCGGTGCTGCCGAACTGGGCGATCCTGGCGATCGCCGGTACGGCGGTGATGGCCGCAGGCACCGCGATCCTGCTCGGCCGCGACCGCTGGGCGGTCTGGCAACGTGTGATCCAGGCCTGGTGGCGCCACGAGCCGCTGCCGCCGGAATCCGTCTAGCCGAACGTTCGCCCGCGATGACGCCAGTCGTGTAGGATAGGTTGCCATGAGGCAGCCGCTGATCTACCTAACCTTCCCTCTGCCCGAAGACGTGCTCGCCCGCATCGAAGCGGAGTGCGCGGTCGTGAAGTTCGCTGCCCGCGGCCAGCCGGTCAAGCCGGAGCTGCTCGCGGCCCTGAACGACATCGACGGCGTGCTCGCCACGACGCGCGTCCCGTTCGACGAGGAGGTGCTCGCCGCGGCCCCGCGTCTGCGCGTCGTCTCCAACTTCGGCGTCGGTTACGACAACGTCGATGTCGAAGCGGCCACGCGCCACGGCGTGCTGGTGTGCAATACACCCGGCGTCCTCAGCGACGCGGTGGCCGATCTGACGATAGGCATGGTGATCGCTTTGGCGCGGCGGCTGGTCGATTCGGAGCGCTCGGTGCGAGAAGGGCAGTGGATGCGCGGCGCCGCGCAGTTGGGCGCGGACCTGAAAGGCAAGACGCTGGGCATCATCGGCCTGGGCCGCATCGGTAGAGGCGTTGCGCGCCGGGCGCGGCCGTTCGGCATGAACATCTGCTTCCACGATCAGTTCCGCGAGCCGGGCGAAGAGGCGGCCTTCTGCCTGTACCGCGACCTGGACGATCTGCTGCGCGAAGCGGACTTCGTTTCGCTGCACGTCAACCTCACCGGCGAGACACGCAAGCTCATCGGCGCGCGCGAGCTGGCGCTCATGAAACCGGCCGCGTACCTGATCAACACGTCGCGCGGCCAGGTCATCGATCAGGCCGCGCTGGTGGAGGCGTTGCAGCAAAAGAAGATCGCGGGCGCGGCGCTGGACGTGCTCGAGCGCGAACCGCCCGCGCCCGACGACCCGATCCTGCAGCTTCCGAACGCCCTCCTGCTCCCGCACATCGGCTCGGCCACGCGCGAGACGCGCCGCGCGATGCTCGATCTCGCCGTCGATAACCTGCTGGCGGCGCTGCGCGGCGAGACGCCGCCCTGCGTCGTCAACCCGGCGGCGCTGCGCGCGCGCGGATCGAGCCCGTGAGTGCGCCCTTCGTCGGCTACCACTGCGCGGCCGAGCAGTTTTCTCCCGCCGAGCTGGTCGAACTCGCCGTCGCGGCGGAAGCGGCCGGCTTCGAGGGCGTGACGATGAGTGATCATCTGCACCCCTGGCAGGACAACCAGGGTCACGCCGGCCATGCCTGGATGATGCTCGCCGCGATCGCCGCGCGCACGGAGCGGCTGATCGTCGGCACCGGCATCACCTGTCCTATCTACCGCCACCATCCGGTCGAGGTCGCGCACGCCTTCGCGTCGCTCGGCGTGCTCTTCCCCGGCCGCGTCTTCCTCGGCGTCGGCACGGGCGAGGCGGTGAACGAGGCGCCCGCCGGCGGCTGGGGCCCGTATCGAGAGCGGGCCGAGCGTATGGTGGAGGCAGTGCGGCTCATTCGCAGGCTGTGGTCAGGCGAGTGGGTCGATGTCGACGGGCAAAACTACCAGGTGCGCGGCGCGAAGCTGTACGACACGCCGTCCGCCCCTGTCCCGATCTACATCGCCGCGTCCGGCGTGACGAGCGTGCGCATTGCCGCGCGCGAGGGCGACGGCTGGATCACCGACCACGGCACGCTGCGCCGGGCTGTGGCGCAAAAGCAGGCCTTCGCCGAGGAGGCGCGCGCGGCCGGCAGAGACCCCGATGCGCTGCCGCGCATCACCGAGCTCTGGGCAGTCGTCGGCGAACGCGATGAGGCGCTGGCGGCTGCGCGCTACTGGCAGTTCCTGCCCGTCTTCCCGGACGTGGTCAACCTGCCCGATCCGCGCGCCGTGCAGCGAAAGGCCGAAGAGCTCTCATCGCCGGAGCGCGT
>JBGPYP010000223.1:0-4358 GCA_041493285.1 Casimicrobiaceae bacterium | reverse complement strand
TCATCGGCGTGAACATCAAGCTCAGGGGCGTGGAGATTTCCGATTGCGACGTGCTCGTGATCGAGGGTCACGTCGAAGCGACCGTCCACAGTAAGGCGATGCAGATCGATCAGCCGGGAACGCTGAACGGAACCGCGCTCATCGACGTCGCCGAGATCCACGGCGAATTCTCCGGCGAGCTGACCGCGCGCACGCGGCTGGTTGTCCACGGCACGGGCCGCGTCTCCGGCACGATTCGCTACGGCAAGCTGATCGTCGCCGAGGGCGGCGAACTGAGTGGCGACGTGAAGCGCCTGGACGGTTCGGAGGAGCAGGCACAGCGCTCCCTCCTGCCGATATCCGCTCCGCGACGCGTCGCGGGACCGGAGAGCGACGCGATACCGACGCTGACGAGCCCGGCGTACCCGGGCACACCGATTCGTTCGTTCTCTTCGTAGAATATTTGGCCGTCACTCGCCGGCGCTGATCTTGTTGTCGCGGACGATTTTCGCCCAGCGGACGATCTCGGAGCCGATGAAGCTCTGCAGCTTGTCCGGCGAGCCAGCTTCGATCGTCATGCCTTGCGCGGCGAACTTCTCCGCGACGGCTGGGAGCTTCAGCGCTTTGGTCAGCTCATCGTTCATGCGGGCGATGATCGGCTGGGGCGTGCCCGCGGGCGCGAGGAATCCCCACCACGCCTGCGCCTCGAAGCCGGGGAAGCCTTCTTCGGCGATCGTCGGCACGTTGGGCAGGCCCGGGTAACGCTTCGCGGAGGTCACCGCGAGCGGCACCAACGCCTTGGCCTCGATCTGCGGCGTGGTGACAAACACGGTGGCGATCATCAGTGGCACGTGGCCCGCGATTGCGTCCGAGATCAGCGGCCCGCCGCCCTTGTACGGCACGTGATTGAATTCCAATCCGGCTTGATTCGCGAGCTGCGTCATCGCGAGGTGGCCGAGACTGCCCGAGCCGATCGAGCCGAACGGCACCGGGCTTCCCTTCACCTTCGCTGCCGCGACGACATCCTTGAACGTCTTGAACGGTGCATTCCGATTCGTGGCGAGCACCATCGGCGAGGTGCCGATCAGCATCACCGGCGCCAGATCCTTGAGCGTGTCGAACGGCATATTCGGGATCAAGCTCGGATTGACACCGTGGGTGTCGAACACGACGACGAATGTGTAACCGTCGGGTGAGGATTTCGCCGCCGCCGCGGTACCGATCGAGCCCGAAGCGCCGCCGCGGTTCTCGACGATGAACTGCTGTCCGAGCTGCGTGGTCAGTTGCGCACCGAGGATGCGCGCGACCTGATCGACCGAACCGCCGGGCGGGAACGGCGCGATGATCCGTATCGGCTTGGACGGCCAGGCTTGCGCAAGCGCCGGAGCCGGCGACCCGGCCCAGCACAACGCGAGCAGCAACAGCGCGATCCTCTGCAACATCGTCGTTCCCTCCCCATGCCGACACTGCCGCCGCGCGAGCGCGCGGCAGCGACGAGCGCGGCGACACACAGCGACAAGAGATAAGCACTCCACGTTCGGCACCCGGACACCGCGGGCAAACGTCGGCGAGCGTAGAGTACCCGATGCGGCGCCAGCGCGCTGTCTCACCGTCGCACGCCGGGCGCTTCGAGCGGCAGGCCTTGCGCCCGCCACGCGAGATAGAGCTCGACATTGGTCAGCTCGGGTGCGCCGGGACGCGGCATCTCGGCACGGATGCCGAACAGGCAGGCGCGGATGCGCCGCTGCAGCGAGCCCAGCGTCTGCCATTCGAGCCGATAGGCGGGAAATGCGTTGCCATGGCCCTGGCTGAGCGTCTCCGCGTACAGCCGCTTGCCCCAGTTCTGCTCGTGGCATTGCGCGCAGGAGAGGTTCATCTGGCCGTGCCGTGTCGTGTAGAAGGCGCGGCCGCGCTCGAAGGTCGCGTGCGCGGGCCCGTCGACGCTCGCTGCCATCGGCATGCCGCGCGATTGAACCGCGACGTACGCGGTCAGGGCGAGGAGCTCGTCGGATTCGCGATCGAGGGGTTTGACCCTCTGATGGCGAACGCGGCACGCGTTGATGCGCGCCTCGAGGTCGATGACCGCGCCGACGCCCTGATCGAAGGCGGGGTAGCGCACTGCGGCGCCGCGCATCGACGCGGCGTCGGCGCCGTGGCAGGAAGCGCAGCTCTTGCCGTTCGCCGTGTCGCGCCACATCTGTTCGCCGCGCTCGACCCAGAGAAAGCCCGGGTTCGCGATATCGTCGGCTTGCATCGCGCGCACGTCGGCGCCGGCAAACTCGAGGCCCGAGCGCAGCGCGTCGAGTGGCACCGCGCGCTCCTGCGCCGGCACGGCCGGCGAGGACAGCACCACGGCCACCAGCACGATGCGCCAGCGCGACATCAGACGACCTTGACGTCGGCTCGCGCTTCGCCCCGGACGCCGGCGTCGTCGGCCCACTCGAAGTCGAGTGTTCCCGATTCCCGCGCGGTGACGAAGAAGCGCAGATATGGATTGGCCGCGATGCCGGAGGTCATGCGCACGACGAACACCGGCGCGCCGTTGTAGCGGCAGGTGAAGCGGCGGATCACGTTGCGCGGGACGGGCTCGCCGGACTCGTTGGTGCGATAGCCGGTCTCCATCGGATGGCGGATCGAGATGCGCACCTCGAAGGGCTCGCCGCGGCGAGTCTCGGGCGGTACGCTGATACGCGAGTCGGCCATCGCTTGTGGCTCCCTTCAGGTTCCGTCCAGGCACGCGGCGAGGGTGACCACGATCTCGGCGGCCGCCGCGTAGAGCGCGCCGTCGCTCATGACCGCCACCGCGACCACGTTCTGGCTTCCCGCGAGCCGCACGCGCGAATCGATCTCGACTTTCTCCACAGGCACCGGAAACTCGAACACCGCCATGTCCGGAACCGGATTTTTCTCCGAGAAAAGATGGATCGCCTGCACCGTCGGTCCCGGCGCGAACGGACCGGGCATCGCCAGCTTCAGAGGCACGGCCTGCCCGTTGTCCGCGAGCGCGGGCAGCTCGAGGCGCAGGCGCTCCCAGCGCGGCGTGCGGCCCGCGAGCATCGCCGTGAGCAAGGGGATGTCCGGCAGCCTCGGCGCGGCGACGCTCGGCAGCGCGTGCGTGAGCGCCAGCGCGGCCGTGCCCTGCAGCAAGCGGCGACGCGTGAGCGTGGAGCCGGTGGGCGGTTGGTTCACTTCAGGGTCCCGAGGTAGACGACGATGTCCTCGACCTGGCGGGCATCGAGGATCGGCTTGCCGCGATACTCGGCGGCGACCCGGTCGAGACCCTCGACAAGGTAATAGCTCGGCATGACCGCAGCCGAGTTCACGCGCTGGATATCCGCGACGCGCAGCCGCAACTGCGCCGCCGAGAGCCTGCGCCCGACGCCGTCGAGCGAAGCCGCGAGGTTGCCGGCGACGCGCATGCTTGGATCCGGTACCGCATGGCACAACAGGCAATTGGCCGCCGCGCGTTCGACTAGCAGCGCGCGTCCGCGTTCGGTGTCTCCTCGGGCGCCGGCGAGCGGTTCCGGGATGCCGTCGCCGGCGACCCGGACGCTCGCCATCGCGGCGGGCGCTCGCTCGTCGGCCCGCGTCGGTACGCTCGGCGCCGCGGCCAGCAGGGCGCAGAGCGCGACGACCAGGGGGACGCCCGTGTGGCGCGGTCGCGGGCGATCGTCGGACCGGACCTCGGCGTGTAAATTTTTCAAACGGAAGAAGACGCTCGCCAATGCTGTTCCCGTCGCTGTGTACGGTAGCCGGCAAAGCGCTTAACCGCAAGCGATGCCGCACGGCAGCCCCTGTCATGTGCCGGTAACACGAGCGAGCCCAGGGGGCGTGCGATGCGGGTTCGAATGCGCTAAGCTTGATGCCGGCGGTGGGCGGAGTCCGCGTCCCGGAGCAACACGCCGCACTCCGCGATGCCACCAAGAATGATTCGACACACGCGTGCCTCGCACGGCGCGTGAATCGCTGGAGGCGCCGCATGGCAAAGCTCAACATCAACGGCAAGGTCCGCGACGTGCAGGTGGAGGGCGACACGCCACTGCTGTGGGTCATCCGCGAGCAAGTCGGCCTCACCGGCACCAAATACGGTTGCGGCGTCGGAGAGTGCGGCGCATGCTCGGTGCACGTCAACGGCGAGGTGCGGCGGTCCTGCTCGATCAAGGTCGGAAGCCTGAAGCCCGGCGACCGGATCGTCACCATCGAGGGCCTGTCGGCCAACAGCTCGCATCCCGTGCAGAAGGCATGGCTCGTGCTCGACGTGCCGCAGTGCGGCTATTGCCAGTCGGGGCAGATCATGGCGGCGGCGGCGCTGCTCAAGAAGAGCCCGAATCCGAGCGACAAGGACATCGACGCGGCGATGACCAACATCTGTCGCTGCG
>JBGPYP010000214.1:0-4616 GCA_041493285.1 Casimicrobiaceae bacterium | reverse complement strand
GCTGTTCCCGATCGTCTCCAATACGACGCTCGGCTTGCGCAGCGTCGATCCGGGCCTGCTCGACCTGTTCCGGATGTACAAGGCGGGTCGCTGGCAGACGCTGGTGCGGCTGCGCGTTCCCGGTGCGCTGCCGTACTTTTTCGCCGGCTTGCGCGTCTCCGCGGGCCTCGCGCTGATCGGCGCGGTCGTTGCCGAGTTCGTCGCTGGTACCGGCGGTACGGCCTCAGGGCTCGCGTACCAGATTCTGCTTTCCGGATTGCAGCTCAACATCGCGCGGCTGTTCGCCGCTTTGTTTCTCATCGCCGCGACCGGTATAGTGCTGTCCTTGCTCGCCTCGCTGGCGGCGAGGCTCGCGCTCCGCCGCTGGCATGAGAGTGAGCTCGCGGAAGGTAACTGAGGGCGACTGAGGCTGAGGCGGCGCCGTCGCGGCGCACGAACGCTATGTTGCCCGACACGGAACTCATCGATCCCCGGAGCCGCCGACGCATGATTCCTGCAGCATTTCTTCGCCCCAGCTTCCCGATGTTCTTCCGTCTCCGTGGCGCGTGGCGCATGCTGGTCGCGGCGACTCTCCTCGGCGCGGCAGCCGCGAGCGCCCACGCAATCGACAAGGTTGTGTTCGTGACCAACTGGTACGCCCAGGCCGAGCACGGCGGCTTCTATCAGGCGCTCGCCGAAGGGATCTACCAGCAGCACGGCCTCGACGTGACCATCAAGATGGGCGGCCCGCAGGTCAACGTTTATCAGCTTCTGCTAGCCGGACAAGCGGACTTCGCGATGGGATACGACATCGCCACGCTCAACGCCGTGGAGCAGGGCCTGCCGCTGGTGACCGTCGGCGCGACTTTTCAGGCCGATCCGGCCGCGATGATCGCGCACCCGGACGTCAAGGACCTCGCCGACCTCAAGACCCGCACGCTGCTGATCGGGCAGGCGAGCGAGACCACGTTCTGGCCGTGGCTCAAGTCGAAGTACGGGTTTACCGACGCGCAGAAGCGGCCGTATTCGTTCAGCGTGCAGCAGTTCCTGGTCGACAGGAACGTCGCGCAGCAGGGATACGCGACTTCGGAGCCGTACTCGATCCAGAAGGGCGGGGTGACTCCGAAGATCTTCCTCCTCGCCGCCAGCGGCTATCCACCGTACGCAGAGACGATCGTCACGCTCGCCAAGACGGCGAAGGACAAGCCCGACATGATCCGGCGCTTCGTCGAAGCTTCGGCGCTGGGCTGGAAGAGCTATCTTGCCAACCCCGCGCCCGGCAATGCGCTCATCAAGCGCGACAACCCGCAAATCGAGGACGATCTGCTCGCCTTCAGCGCCGCGCGCATGAAGGACCTCGGCCTGGTCACGGGGGGAGAAGCCGCGAAGCAGGGCATCCTGACGATGACCGACGCGCGCTGGAAGCAGACGTTCGACTTCATGGCGCAGGCGGGACTGATCCGGCGCGACGTCGACTATCGCAAGGCGTATACGCTGGAGTTCGTCCGGCAGGTGAAGGTCTTGCCTTAGCGCAAGGAGAATGCGCATGAGTGGAGTGCGTGAACGCTTCGGCCGACCGCTGCGGCTGGCGCTGATCGGCGGCGGGCCGACGTCATGGATCGGCCGCATGCATCAGACCGCCGCCGAGCTCGACGGGTACTGGCGCGTCGTCGGCGGCGTCTTCTCGAGCGATCCGGCGCGGTCGCGAGCCGCCGGCGCAGAGCTGGGTTTCGATCCGGCGAGAAGCTATGGCACGCTGAGCGAGTTGATCGCGAAGGAAAAGACCCGCGACGACCGCATCGACGCGGTGGCGATCATGACGCCGAACGACACGCACTATCCGTACGCTGCGGCCGCGCTCGACGCCGGGCTCGACGTTCTCTGCGACAAGCCGGTCACGCACGATTTCGCACAGGCCTGCGATCTCGTCGCGCGTACGCGCAAGCAGGCGCGCCTGTTTGCCGTTGCGTATGGCTACTCGGCGTACCCGATGACGCGCTACGCCCGCGAGCTGGTACGCGACGGCGTGCTCGGCGCGTTGCGGCTGGCGCAGGTCGAGTACATCCAGAGCGGGCTGGCGACGAAGATCGAAGACGCGCCGCAGAACAACCGCTTGCGGTGGCTGCTCGACCCACGCCGCAGCGGGCTGGCGCTGGCGATGAGCGCGATCGGCTGCCACGCGCAGCACCTGGCGTGCTTCGCCGCGGGACGCAACGCGGCGCGCGTGTGCGCCGACGTGCGCGCGCTGCTGCCAGGCCGCCAGCTCGTCGACTATGTCTCGGCGCTCTTCGAGCTCGACGGCGGCGCACGCGGCACGTTTACCGTGACGCAGGCGGCGGCCGGCGGCGAGAACGACATCCGGCTGCGCGTGTACGGCGACAAGGGGATGCTCGACTGGTCGCATCGCGAGCCGAGCTACCTCAAGCTCGCGCTGCAGGGCGAGCCGCTTCGCGTGGTTGGCCGGGGCGACCCGTTCCTCTCGCCCGCAGTCACCGCCGCCGGCCGCGCGCCGCGCGGTCATCCCGAGGGCCTGCGCGAGGCATTCGCCAACATCTACGCCGAGCTGGCGCAGGAGCGGATGGCGCGCGCGCTGGGCGATGCGCCGCCGGCTTTTCCATACCCGCGCATCGAGGACGGCGCGCACTCGATGGCGTTCATCGAGGCCTGTGTGGCGTCGCAAAAGAGCGGCGGCTGGGTCGACGTGGCGCGGTTACCCGCAGCGTAGATCCAGACGCAGTTTTTTCGGCCGGTACCAGCCGCAGGCGGCGTGAAGCTCCTGCCGGCAGGCGCGCGCGGTTTCCCGCGGTTGCTCCCGCGGACGCCGGCGCGAGGACCGGCAAGGCGCGGTACAGGCGAGCGCGCCTCGCGCGGTGGCGGCGCGTGCGTGGGCGCCAGTCTTACAAGGCGCCGGCCGGGCTACTTGGCACAGTCGCCGACCCGACGCGCGATGAGGACCTCATTGGTCGACGTTCCGGCGCCGGTGGTCGTGATCTCGACCTTATACGCGCTGTCGCTGTCGACCGTCATGACCGAGGTCGAGCGCGCCGTGACCGGCGCGCCGGCAGGCGGCTTGATCGTGCATTCGGCGCTGAAGGTGTAGGTCTTGCCCGAACGCGTGCTGGGCGTGAACGTGCAGCCGCCCTTGGTAAGCATCGCGTTCTGCTGCTGCATGTCCTCGCTCGGGTTCGTGCACTCCTTGCTCTGCAGCTTTTGCCCGCCGACCGTGCGGTCGAACTGCCACAGTCCTTGCCGGAACGCCGGCGGCTCCTCCGCACGCGAGGCGACGGTCATGAACAGCGCCGCGCCCGCCAGCACCGCCGCGGCCACGCGGGTCCCACGCTTGCAAACAGCCCGCCGATCATCCTCGACCCTGTTCACGAGCCAGCTCCGTCCCAAACGAGCGCGGTCGCCGTGAGGCTGGGCAGCGCTGGCGCTAGCGTACGCAGGCCGCCGGAACGTACGAAACCGGGATGTCGATCGGGATACACAGCCAGCGCAGCTTCTGCCATGCATCGACCGCAGGCGCGAGCAGAATGGATCTTCCCTGCAGCTCCGGGACCGCGGGCCCCAGATCGACGCGAACGCGCCCGTTGCGCGCATTCAGATCGACCGCCTGGACGAGCGCGTAGCCTTCGTGCGCGCGAACCGCGCCATAGTCGGGGCGCTGCGGGATCGAACGCGTGCGCGCCCAATCTTCCTCGACCTGCCGCTGCAGCGGCTTCATCGCCGCGATCGCTTGCGCAATCTTCGCGCGCATGCTGTGCTCGTGATACGCGGTCTGCAGCCGCGGCCCGGCGAGGCTCCCTACGAAGAGCAGCGTCGCGGCGCCGAACAGCGCCGCAAGTACGACATCGGTGGCTCCGCGGTTGAGCAGGCGCTTCGCGGCCGTCTCGGCCGAGCGCGTGTTCCGTTCCGCCCGCCGGACCAGCCGTCGTATGCGGCGATAGTAGAACGTGTTGGCGAAGGTCGCGGAAACGAGCGCGGGCACCAGCCAGACGCACAGCATGACGCCCGCCCACCACACCAAGCTCGAATCGCGGCTGCCGGAATCAAAGTTGATGAACGCGAACGCGCCCGCCAGCGGCAGGAGCGCGCACGCGACGCCGTAGAGCCACAGCTTGCGGTAGAAAGCCCACAGCGTCGGCAACGCAAACGCCGGCCAATGCCAGCTCGGCGCGCTGCGGCCGGTGCGTTCGTATTTGACGAAGCGGCGGGCGTAATAGTCCGCCTGCGGCCCGACCGCGATGCGAAAGAGCACGACCAGCGCGGGCCGGACGCGCCGCTCGTCTTGATGCTCGCGGACGAACGGCGGGAACACGATCGAATCGAGCGTCGGCGCGAGGCCCCCGGCGACTCCGTGCAACTGCACCCCCGCTGCTGCTGCGTCACCCGTGGGGAATGCTGGTGTGGCGACCGTCATTTTGCGTGCTTGCCCGAGCCGTAGAACACCGCCTAGTCTAATCCAATCCGATCTGGTCGGGCGTCTGCTCAGACTTCCCAACGAACCCCGGCATCGAGAAGCCGAGGCCGCCGAGTGCCTGCGCGAGCATACGCTGCTGCGCGCCGTCGAGTTCGACGAGTGGCGGTCGCACCGTGGCCCAGCCCCGATCGCCGGCGTGGTGCGCGATCGCGGCCTT
>JBGPYP010000061.1:0-10695 GCA_041493285.1 Casimicrobiaceae bacterium | reverse complement strand
GCGTGCACGAAGGGCATGTACATGAACCAGCGCTCGACAGGAGAAAGTGAGACATCGTCACCGCGCGCGACCGAGTCCTCCGCGATCGCAAGCGCCAGTGCGTCGCCGACGAAGGCGCGCGGCGTATCGCGGAAGCTGTTGCGCGTGAACTGGTCGAGGAGCAGGATGCGCGCGAGCGCGCCGCGCGGCGACGACCAATCGGCGTACCCGCCGGCGAGCACAGTCTCGATCGCGACGCCGAACCGCGCCGTGATCTCCGAGTCGAATGCCGGGTCCTTGCGAAACCAGACACTGCGCGTGCTCCCGTGCTCGGTCGTGCCCGGCCGCCCGAACCAGAAGTCGAGAATCTCTTCCTGCATCGCGTGGTTTTCCAGTCGCCGAGGTCGGCGAATCGCTGATATAGTGCATCGAGTTCCATAACGCAAGTCGCGAGCGAACCTGGCCACCGGGCCAAGCGATGCCGATACGCACTTCCTATCGCGATATCTTCCTCCTCGCCTGCTGTCAGGCGTTGCTGCTGGTCAACAACTCGGCGCTGATCGCGATGAACGGCCTCGTCGGATATGCGCTGGCCGGGAACAAGGCGTTGGCCACGGCCGGCGCGACGACGTTCGTGCTCGGTTCCGCGGTTGCGGCGATGCCCGCTTCGCTTTGGATGGCGAGAGTCGGCCGGCGCCGCGGCTTCATGACCGGATCATTGGTCGCCGTCGCCGGCAGCGCCACCTGCGCGCTGGCGCTCGCGCTGTCGAGTTTCGCGCTGTTCTGCCTCGGCACGGCGATCATCGGCGTGTACACGGCGTTCGGGCTCCAATATCGTTTTGCCGCGACCGAAGTCGCCGCGCCTGCCTTCAAGGAAAAAGCGATTTCGCTGGTGCTGGCCGGCGGCATCGCTGGCGGCTTCCTCGGGCCGGAAGCGAGCCGGTGGGCAGGGAACTCCTGCCGGCGCCATTTCTCGGGTCGTTCCTGGTGCTCTCGGGAATCACGGTCTGCGCGCTCGGCGTGCAGTCGCGGGTTCGCGTCCCGATGCCCACGCTCGCGGAGCGAGGCGGCGACCGGCCGCTCTCCGAAATCGTTGCTCAACCGGTGTTCGTCGTCGCCGCGCTGGCCGCCGCGTTAGGCTACGGCGTGATGAATCTGCTCATGACCGCGACGCCGCTGGCGATGAGCTTTTGCGACTATCCGTACGCGACGGCGGCGTTCGTGATCGAATGGCACGTCGTCGGCATGTATGCGCCGGGATTTTTCACCGGCAGCCTGATCCAGCGTTACGGCGTGCTGAAGGTGATCATCGCTGGGACGGTGCTCGTTGCCGCGGCCGTCGGCGCGGCGCTCGCGGGCAATCAGATCGCCCACTTCTGGGCCGCGTTGGTATTGCTTGGCGTCGGCTGGAACCTCATGTACACCGGGGGAACGACGCTTCTGACCGAGGCTTACACGCCTAAGGACAAGGCGAAGACGCAGGGGCTCAACGACTTCATCGTGTTCACCGTGATGGGTGTGTCGTCGTTATTGTCGGGTGCGCTCATCGACGCGGCGGGCTGGGAGCGCATGAACGCGGTGGCGCTGCCGTTCGTCGCGGTCGTGGCGCTCGCCGCGCTGTGGCTCGCCGTGCTGCGCAGGAAACAGCGCGCCGGCGGCGCGGCGCGGCCGAAGGCGATGTGACGCGGCTCTCGGTAACGGCGGCGAGACTCCCATGGCGATGACACAACTCGACGGCGATACGCTTCTCGCCTGGGTGGGAAAACGCGAGACGCGCACCGACGTGATCGACGCGCGGCCGGTGGCGCTGCTCTCGGCCACGCTCGACCGCGACGATCCGCCGCCGCGCCGCGGCGACATCCTGCCGCCGCTCTGGCACTGGCTCTACTTCCTGCCGGCGTACCGCCAGTCGGAGCTCGGCCCGGACGGGCATGCGCGCCGCGGCGGCTTCCTGCCGCCGGTGCCGCTGCCGCGGCGGATGTGGGCGGGCAGCCGCATCGAATGGCAGCGGCCGCTTAGGATCGGCGACGAAGTGAGTCGCAGCTCGCGCATCGTTTCCGTGGATTCGAAGCGCGGCCGGAGCGGAGAGCTGGTGTTCGTCGTCGTCCGCCACGAGCTTGCCACCGCGCCCGGGCTCGCGCTCGCCGAAGAGCACGACATCGTGTATCGCGAGCTGCGGTCACCGGCCGTGGATCGCGACGCGTCGGCGCCCGTATCCACGCCGGCGCCGGGCGCCGTGGCGTGGACCCGGCGCATCGTTCCCGACGATGTCCTGCTGTTTCGCTATTCGGCGCTCACGTTCAACAGCCACCGCATCCATTACGATCGCCGCTACGTCACCGAAGTGGAAGGCTATCCGGGTTTGGTCGTCCATGGACCGCTGCTCGCCACGCTGCTGGTCGACTTGCTGCGGCGGCAGCGGCCGGACGCGATGCTGCGGCACTTCGAGTTCCGAGCGGTGAAGCCGCTGTTCGACGTTGCGCCCTTCGACGTCTGCGGGCGACCGGAGGACGATGGCTACAAGATCTCGCTCTGGGTGCAGGGCGCGGACGGCGCGGTGGCGATGCGCGCCACGGCGACGCTCGCGTAGCTGAAGGCTCGCTTGCGCGCGTTTTGATTATGCGGCCCCTGGACGGAACGATCGTCATCTCGCTCGAGCACGCGATCGCGGCGCCGTTCTGCACGCGGCAGCTCGCCGATCTCGGCGCGCGCGTGATCAAGATCGAGCGGCCCGGCGTGGGCGACTTCGCCCGTGCCTACGACGAGCGCGTACGCGGCCTGTCGTCGCACTTCGTCTGGGTCAACCGCGCGAAGGAAAGCCTGACGCTGGACCTGAAGCAGCCGGCGGCGCAGGAGGTGCTGCGCAAGCTGATCGCGCGTGCCGACGTACTGGTGCAGAACCTCGCGCCCGGGGCCGCGGCGCGGCTCGGGCTGGGTGCGAGTGCGCTGCGGCCGCAGTATCCACGGCTGATCGTCTGCGACATTTCGGGCTATGGCGCCGACGGGCCATACCGCGACAAGAAAGCCTACGATCTGCTGATCCAGAGCGAAGCAGGCTTCCTGTCGGTCACCGGTACCGCCGACGAGCCAGCGAAGGCAGGCTGCTCGATCGCCGACATCGCCGCCGGAATGTACGCGTACACCGGGATTCTCGCCGCGTTGCTGCAGCGACAGAAGACCGGGTTCGGTGCGCACATCGACGTGTCGATGCTCGAGGCGCTCTCCGAATGGATGAGCTACCCGCTCTACTACGCGTTCGAAGGCGCGAGCGCGCCGGAGCGCTCGGGCGCGGCGCACGCGACGATCTACCCCTACGGGCCGTTCGAGGCGGGCGATGGAAAGGTCGTGATGCTGGGATTGCAGAACGAGCGCGAGTGGGCGGCATTCTGCACGGAAGTGCTGCGCCGGCCCGAGCTTGCAACCGATCCGCGCTTCGACGCCAACGCGCGCCGTCACGTCAATCGGAGAGCGCTGCACGCGATCATCGTCGACGCATTCCGGACCCTGACTGCGGCGGAGGTTGTCACCCGGCTCGACGCGGCGCAGATCGCCAATGCGCGGGTGAACACGATGGAGGAATTGTGGGCGCACCCGCAGCTCGAGGCGCGCAAGCGCTGGGTCCGCGTCGACACGCCCGTGGGGCCGGTGCCGGCGCTCCTTCCGCCCGGGGCGAGCAACGCGTTCGACTATCGCATGGACGCGATTCCGGCGCTGGGCGAGCATACGGACGCGATCCTGCACGAGCTGGGGTATGCGGACAGCGCGATCGCCGCACTGCGCGCTGCCGGCGCGGTATGAGTTGCCGACGCTGCGGTCAAGCCGGCGGTCCGGCCGGGAACTGCCAGTAAACCTCGTCGACCGTCTTGCGAGCGTGCGCGTGCACGTGCGCCTTCAGCGCCTCGCCGAGCGCGTGGGAATCGACGGGAGATCGCGTGCGCACGAACACGATGCCGCGGTCGTCGTCGATCACGATCGAAGTGACGTCGGCCGAAACTCCTGCATCGGCAAGAAATTGCGCTGCGGCGCGGTCGAGCTCGGCGTCGGCGGTGTCGATCAGCAGCCTGCGGTTGAGCGTGGCCAGAAACAGCGCCATCGCGCCGAGCATAGCGCCGACAGCGATCGCCACGACGGCGTCGAACTCCGGCTGCGGCCCACGGGCTACCGACACGCCGGCGACGAGCAGCGTGAGCAGGATGCCGAGCAGAGCCACGGCGTCCTCCAGCACGACCGCGAGCACGGTCGTGCGGTGCCGGTTCGCGATGAGGCCCTTCCAGCCGCCGATCTCGCGCACCGCAATCAGCAGCGTGAACGATTCGAGCGCCATCGCGAACAGGAGCAACCCGACGACAAGCGGCGTGAACGGCTCGACCGCTGCCGGGGTCAACAGCGCATGCACGCCGTGATAGATGTTGACGCCACAGCCGACGAAGAACACGCTGACCGCCGAGACCAGTGCCCAGAAGAATTTTTCCTGGCCGCGACCGAACGGGTGTGCGGCGTCCGGACCGCCCCGGCCGCGCACTTCCCCGACCTTCAACAGCACCTGGTTGGCAACGTCGGCGACCGAGTGGATCGTCTCGGCGAAGAGCGTCGGTGAGCCGGTGACGAACCAGCCGAAGCCTTTCGACGCGGCGATCGCAGTGTTGGTGACGATGGAGACCGAGACGGAGACGGAGGAGGACAAGCAGGAAACTATGCGCGTACTTGCCCGGAGCCGAGCACGATCCACTTCTGGCTGGTGAGCCCTTCCAAACCGACCGGCCCGCGCGCGTGGAGCTTGTTGGTCGAGATGCCGATCTCCGCGCCGAGGCCGTACTCGAAGCCGTCGGCGAAGCGCGTCGACGCGTTGACCATGACCGAGCTGGAGTCGACCTCGCGCAGGAAGCGCATGGCGTTGCTGTAGTCCTCGGTGACGATGGCGTCGGTGTGCTGCGAGCCGTACCTGGCGATGTGATCGATCGCGTCGTCGAGCGAGGGCACGACGCGCACGGCGAGAATCGGACCAAGGTACTCGGTGTACCAGTCGTGCTCGGTCGCGATCTTCATCCGCGGCACGATCGCGCGGGCGGTTACGTCGCCGCGCAGCTCGACGCCCTTATCGGCGTAGATTTTCGCCAGCGGCGGCAGCACTTGCGCCGCGATCTTCGCGTGCACGAGCAGCGTCTCCATCGTGTTGCAGGGGCTGTAGCGCTGCGTCTTGGCGTTGTCGGCGATGCGGATCGCCATCTCGGCGTCCGCGTGCTCGTCGATGAAGACGTGGCAGACCCCGTCGAGGTGCTTGATCACCGGCACCGTCGCCTCGTCGCTGACGCGCTGGATCAGGCTTTTGCCGCCGCGCGGGACGAGCACGTCGACGTACTTGTGCATGGTCACCAGCAATCCGACCGCCGCGCGGTCGGACGTACCGACAAGCTGCACCGTGTCGTCAGGCAGGCCGGCATCGCGCAGGCCCTCGTGGACGCTAGCGGCGATCGCCTGGTTGGAATGCAGCGCTTCCGAGCCGCCGCGCAGGATGCAGGCGTTACCCGACTTGAGGCACAACGCCGCGGCGTCCACCGTCACGTTCGGCCGCGACTCGTAGACGATCCCGACCACACCCAGCGGCACGCGCATGCGCCCGACTTGAATGCCAGTCGGCCGGTATTTGAGATCGGTGATCTCGCCGACCGGGTCGGGCAGCGACGCGATCTGTCGTACGCCGTCGGCCATGGCATGGATCGTCGACAGCTTGAGCGTCAGGCGGTCGATGAACGCCGCGTCGTTGCCCGTGGCGCGCGCTCCGGTGACGTCGTGCGCGTTGGCCGCGAGGAGTCTCTCGGTGTCGCGGACGAGCGCCGCCGCGATCGCGTCGAGCGCCGCGTTCTTGGTTTGCGTCCCGGCGCGCGCGAGCACTCGTGCCGCCGCGCGGGCGCGCTCGCCGACGTCGCGCATGTACGCGGGAAGGTCGAGGCCCGGGACGTTGAGGTTGGTCATGCGCGAATTGTACCCCTAAGCCTCGGTGCGGGACTTCGACCGCCCGTATGCAAATCCCTCGACGCTATTCCCGGAACTTGTGAGCGTCGAGGGTCTCCACGCCTCGGTCGGTGCCGACCAGGATCACGTCGGCGCCGCGCCGCGCAAACAGGCCGTTGGTGACTGTGCCGGCGATGTTGTTGATCTTCGCCTCCATCTCGGCCGGATTGAGGATACGCAGGTCCTCGACGTCGAGAATGATGTTGCCGTTATCGGTGGTGAAATGATCGCGCAGCTCCGGGTGCCCGCCGAGTTTGATCAGCTCGTGGGCGACGTGACCCCGCGCCATCGGAATCACCTCGACCGGCAGCGGGAAGTCGCCGAGCACGTCGACGAGCTTCGACTTGTCGATGATGCACACGAACTTCTTCGCCACCGCGGCGACGATCTTCTCTCGCGTGAGCGCGCCGCCGCCGCCCTTGATCATCGCCCCGTGCGCGGTCGTCTCGTCCGCGCCGTCGATATAGACTGGAAGCTCGTCGACGGCGGTCAGTTCGACGACGGGAATGCCGTGGCTCCTGAGCCGCTCGGCGGTCTTGATCGAGCTGGCGACCGCGCCGCGGATATGCTTGTTCGCTTTCGCCAGCTCGTCGATGAAGAAATTCGCAGTCGAGCCGCTGCCGACGCCGAGGTACGCGTCCTCGACCACGTACTTGATCGCCTCGCGGGCGACGCGCTGTTTTTGTTCATCCTGACTCATGGTTTCTTCCGTGCCGGCGGCAAGTCGGTGCAAACGCCCTCGAACAGCTCCGCGGCGAAGCCGACCGATTCCGAGAGCGTCGGGTGCGGGTGGATGGTTCTGCCGATGTCGACCGCGTCGGCGCCCATTTCGATCGCCAGCGCAATCTCGCTGATCAGATCGCCGGCATGCGTGCCGACGATCCCGCCGCCGCCGATCTGGTGCGTTGCGTCGTCGAACAGCAGCTTGGTGAACCCCTCGTCACGACCGTTGGCGATCGCGCGACCGGATGCAGCCCAGGGGAAGAGCGCCTTCTGCACCTTGACGCCTTTCGCCTTGGCCTCGTCTTCGGTGAGCCCGACCCATGCGACTTCGGGATCGGTATACGCGACCGACGGAATCGCACGCGCATCGAAGAACGATTTCTCGCCGGCGGCCGCTTCCGCCGCGACGTGTCCCTCGTGCACCGCCTTGTGCGCGAGCATCGGCTGGCTCGAGATGTCGCCGATGGCGTGGATGTGCGGCACGTTGGTTCGCATCTGCGGGTCGGTCGGAATGAAGCCGCGGTCAGTGACGGCGACGGCAGCCTTGTCGGCGCCGATCTTCTTCCCGTTCGGGCTCCTGCCGACCGAAAGCAGGACCATGTCGTACGGTTGCGGCCCGGACGGCGCCTGCTCGCCTTCGAAGGTGACGTAGATCGCGTCCTTCTTCGCTGTCGCGCCGACGGTCCTGGTCTTGAGCATCACGCGGTCGAAGCGCGGCTTGTTCATTCGCTCCCAGACTTTGACCAGGTCGCGATCCGCGCCGAGCATCAGCCCGTCGAGCATTTCGACGACGTCGAGACGCGCGCCGAGCGTGGAGTAAACGGTGCCCATTTCCAGGCCGATGATGCCGCCACCGACGACGAGCAGACGCTTCGGGAGCGCTGGCAGCTCGAGCGCGCCGGTCGAATCGACGATGCGCGGATCGTCGGGCATGAAAGGCAGGCGCACCGACTGGGAGCCGGCCGCGATGATCGCCTTCTGGAAGCGCACGACTTTCTTCGCCCCCGTCTTCGCCTGGCCCGGCCCTTCGGTCAGCTCGACTTCGACGTGATGCGGGTCGAGGAACGCCCCGACGCCGCGCACGACCTCGACCTTGCGCGCTTTCGCCATGCCGGCAAGGCCGCCGGTGAGCTTGCCCACGACTTTGCTTTTCCACGCCCGCAGCCTGTCGAGGTCGATCTTGGGCGCGCCATAGCTGATGCCATGCTCGCCGAGCACCGCCGCTTCGTCCATCACTGCAGCGATGTGCAGCAGCGCCTTCGACGGAATGCAGCCGACGTTCAGACACACGCCGCCGAGCGTCGCATAGCGCTCGATGAGCACGGTTTTCATGCCGAGGTCGGCGGAGCGGAACGCGGCGCTGTAACCGCCGGGACCGGCACCGAGCACTACCATTTCGCACTCGATGTCTGCCTTGCCGGAGTAAGTCGCGGCGCCCGGGACCGGCCGGGCCGGCGTCATCGAATCGCTTGCCCTGGCGGGCGAGGGTTGGGGCGGTAACGCCGGCGCGGCGCTAGCAACCTTCCCGGTTACGGCTTCGCCTTTGACGGCGGTCGCCCCTCCGCTCTTGGCGGCGCTCGCCGTCTCCAGCGTCAGGATCACGCTGCCTTCGCTGACCTTGTCGCCGAGCTTTACCTTGAGTTCCTTGACTGTGCCCGCGGACGGCGCGGGCACGTCCATCGTCGCCTTGTCGGATTCAAGCGTGACCAGCGAGTCCTCGGCCTTCACCGCGTCGCCCGGCTTGACGAAGACCTCGATGACTGGCACGTCCTTGAAGTCGCCGATATCGGGAACCTTGACTTCGATCGTGCTCATGGATGGCTCAAGAAGCGGCCTCGTTTGGCGAGTACGCTAGCGGATCTCGCGCGCAAACTCGCGACCGAGCATCCAGTTCTTCATCGCCTGTACAAGGGGCGCATCCTTGCCGAAGTGGCCGTGCGGAGCCTGCGAATCGCAGGGCCCGGACTGCGGCGGATCGCCGCCGCTGACGCTGATCAATGGAAAGCTCTTCGATAGCCGCTCGGCGTTGTAGTAAGGGTTGGTGTAGCAGCTGTCGTCGTGATGGTGGACCAGCAGGACCGGAATCTTGATGGTCGCGAAGCTGAACCTCGAGAGCGCCTGGCCCTGCTTGTCGCGGTTGGTCGCTGTCGACATCAGGACAGCGCCTTGCACGGCGTCGCCCAGCTTCGCACTGAGCGCCGCGGCCGAAACCGTGCCGCGGCTGTGGCCCATCAGAAAGACCTTGGCATTGGGAAAGCGCTTCTTGAGGTCGGCGAGCAGGGCGCGGATGTCGGTAAGATGATCTGGACCGAGGCGGAAGTCGTCGTTCATGCCCTGCGGCAACTCATCGGACGGAGCGTCGACGATCACCTCGGCGAATTCGGCGTCGACGAGCTGGTCGCGAATGCGGATGAGAGAATTCGCCGCCGGACCGAACTGCGCCGGGTGGTTGGCCGATATCTTGAGCAGATCGATAGCGCCGTAACCGCCGACGAACGCGATCACGACGACTTTCGGCGTTGCCGCCTTGTCCTGCAACAGCAGATACGACAGCTTGACGGCGTCGCGCGTCGGGATCGTCGCCAGGTCCTGTGCCGCGCCGCACGGCGTCGCGGACGTGCAGAGCAGCAAGGCGATCAACCCGCGTCTCACAGCAGGATCCTCCGCATGTCTCCGAGCAAGCCAGCAAGGAACGTGTTGAACCGCGCCGCAGTAGCGCCGTCGATCACGCGGTGGTCGTAGGACAGCGACAGCGGCAGGATCAACCGCGGGGCGAACTGCTTGCCGTCCCATACCGGGCGCAGGCTCGAGCGGCAGACGCCGAGAATGGCGACTTCGGGCGCGTTGATGATCGGCGTGAAGTACGTGCCGCCGATGCCGCCCAGACTGGAGATGGAGAAGCACCCGCCCTGCATGTCGGCGGGCCCCAGCTTGCCCTCGCGCGCCTTGGCGGAGAGCTCGCCCATCTCCTTGGCGATCGCCAGCACGCCCTTCTGGTCGGCGTTCTTCACGACTGGCACCACGAGACCGTTGGGCGTGTCGGCGGCGAAGCCGACGTGGTAGTACTTCTTGTAGACGAGGTTGTCGCCATCGAGCGAAGAGTTGAACTCCGGGAATTTCTTCAGCGCGGCGACGCTCGCCTTGATCATGAACGCGAGCATGGTCACCTTGATCCCGGACTTCTCGTTTTCGACGTTGAGCTGGACGCGAAAGGCCTCGAGATCGGTGATATCCGCATCGTCGCAGTTGGTGACGTGCGGGATCATCACCCAGTTGCGGTGCAGGTTTGCGCCCGAGATCTTCTTGATCCGCGACAGCGGCTTAGCCTCGATCGGGCCGAACTTCGCGAAATCGATCTGCGGCCACGGCAGCAGGCCCAGCGCCGCACCCGTTGTCGCGCCGGCCGCGGACGCCGCGCCCGAGAGCGCTTGCTTGACGTAGCTCTGTACGTCCTCGTGCAGGATGCGTTCCTTCGCCCCGGTGCCTTTCACCTTCGCCAGGTCGACACCCAGCTCGCGCGCGAAAGCGCGCACCGAAGGCGACGCGTGCGCGGCCTTGAACGCTTCGCGTTCGGCGGACGCAGCGGAAGGCGTGGCCTCGGGCTTGGCGGCTGCCGGCGCAACCGCGCTGGCTTGCGCCGCGGCAGACGGCGCGGCAGGCGCGTCGACCTTCGCGCCTCCGCTCGGCGCGGGTGGCGCTGCGCCCATCGTCTCCAGCATCAGAATCACGGTGCCTTCGCTGACCTTGTCACCGAGCCTGACCTTGAGGTCCTTCACCGTGCCCGACGCCGGCGCGGGGACATCCATCGTCGCCTTGTCGGATTCGAGCGTGACCAGCGAATCCTCGGCCTTCACCGCGTCACCCGGCTTGACGAAGACCTCGATGACCGGCACGTCCTTGAAGTCGCCGATATCGGGAACCTTGACCTCGATGGTGCTCATGGATGCCTCAAGAAGAGGTCTTGGTGTTCAGACACTGGTC
>JBGPYP010000109.1:0-8228 GCA_041493285.1 Casimicrobiaceae bacterium | reverse complement strand
GGCAGGATCAGATGCGACAACGCCGATCGCAATGCACCCCAATCGCCCGCCCGTAGCGTATCGACGAGCATGAATCCTGTTGCGGCGGGGACCTCGTACTCGACCGCGATCCGACCGGACACCGGCGTCCACCCGAGCTGAACCGAGAAGAAAAGGATGAGCAACAGCGCCCACCAGAAGATGGGCATCGAATACCCGGTCAGCGACACGCCCATCACCGCGTAGTCGGCAACCGTGTTGCGCTTGATCGCCGCGAGGATGCCCGCGGGCAGGCCTAGCGTGACCGCGAGCAGCATGGCGAAGAACGCAAGCTCGATGGTCGCGGGGAAGAGCGTGAGGAACTCGTCGAGCACCGGCTCGTGCGTCGTGAGCGAGGTCCCGAGATCGCCCTTCACCACCTGCCCGATGTACCCGGCGTATTGCACGGGCAAGGGCCGGTCGAGCCCGAACTCGTGCAGCAGTCGCTCGCGTCGCGCGGGATCCATGCCCCGCTCGCCGGACAGGTTCTCGACCGGATCACCCGGGATGAGGTGGATCAGCGCGAACGCCAACAGCGTCACGCCGATGAACGTCGGGACGATCAGCGCAGCGCGGCGGAGGATGAAGGCGAGCATGTGGGTGCGAATTTATTCGCACATCACGAACCCTGAGCCGCCGCGGCCGAATGAATTCGGCCCTACTTCGAGATATCGGCCTTGTCGAAGTAGTGGTGCGCCGTCGCGTCCATCTTGTAGCCCTTCACTTCCTTGCGCACCGGGTCGAAGCGGATCGAGTGCGCCACGGTGATCCACGGAGCCTCGTCCTTGAAGATCACCTGCGCCTGCTCGTAGAGCTTGGCGCGATCGGCCTGCTTGGGCGTCTGCGCGGCCTTGATGATCAGATCCTCGAACGGCTTGTTGCACCAGCGCGCGTTGTTGCCGCCGCCTTTCACTGCCTCGCAGCCGAGCAGCGGCACGAAGAAGTTGTCCGGATCGCCGTTGTCGCCCGACCAGCCGAACATGACCACCTGATGCTCGCCGCCCTTGGCGCGCTTACGATACTCGGCCCACTCGTAGGTCATGAGCTTGGCCTTGACGCCGACCTTCTCCCAGTCGGCCTGGATCATTTCCGCCATGCGCTTCCCGTCGGGGTTGTACGGCCGCGTCACCGGCAGGTACCACAGCTCGAGCTCGAACCCGTTGGCGATGCCCGCTTGCGCCAGCAGTTCCTTCGCCTTCGCGGGATCGTAGGGATAGTCCTTGACCGCGTCGTTGTAGCTCCAGAGGATCGGCGGGATCGGATTCTTCGCCATCTGGCCATTACCCAGGTATACTGCCTTGAGAATCGCCTCCTTGTTGGTCGCGAGGTTGAGCGCCTGCCGCACGCGCTTGTCGTCGAACGGCTTCTTCTCGACGTTGAAGGCGATATAGCCGATGTTGAGGCCTTCCTTCTGCAACACGGTGAGCTGCGGGTCCTTTTTCATCTCGTCCAGATCCGCCGGCTTCGGGAACGCCATCACCTGGCATTCGCCCGTCTTGAGCTTCGCATAGCGCGCGGTCGCGTCGCGCGTGATCGAATAGATCAGGTTGTCGATCTTCGGGCGCCCACCCCAATACTTGTCGAATGCCTTGTACCGGATGATCGCGTCCTTCTGATACGACACGAACTCGAACGGGCCGGTGCCGATCGGATAGACGTCCGCCGCGTTTGGCGTCCCTTTTTTCTGCATCGTCTCGAAATATTCCTGCGATAGGATCGATGCGAAATCCATCGCCATGTCGGCGAGGAACGGCGCTTCGGGGCGCTTGAGGTTGAAGCGCACCGTCGACTCGTCGATCTTCTGGACGGAATCGACGATGTTCTTCATGCCCATGTCGTCGTAGTACGAGAACGTCTGGCCGGCGGTCATCTTGTGGAACGGATGGTTGTCGTCGGCCATCCGGTTCCAGGAGAAGAGCACATCGTCGGCGTTGAAGTCGCGCGTGGCTGTGAAGTTCGCGTTGCTGTGGAACTTGACGCCCTTGCGCAGCTTGAACGTGTAGGTCTTGCCGTCGGGCGACACCGTCCAGGACCCGGCCAGCGCCGGCACGATGTTGGTGGTGCCGATCTCGAACTCGACCAGGCGATTGAACATCGGCACCGACACCGCGTCGAACGTCGTCCCGGTGGTGAAGAACTGCGGCTGGAAGCCCTCGGGGCTCCCTTCGGAACAGTAGACCAGCGTTCCCTTGGCGAGCGCGGTCGAGCACGCGAGCAGAAGGCCCGCGGCTAGCGCGGTGCGGAGCATGGGATTGAGTCGTGCAAGGCGGCGGTTGATCATGGTCTCCTCGATCTGGTTTCTTGGGTGCGGCGGCGCCCGCAACTGGGATGCATGCTAGCGGGCCGTCCCGTCAAAGGCAACCGCCGGCCCCGGGTCACGGCGATCTGCCGAGCGCACGTTGCCGGCGCGTTGCGAACAAGCACAAACCCGCCGCGACCGACACGTTGAGCGATTCGACGGCGCCTTGCAACGGGATCCTGACCAGACGATCGCACGACTCGCGCGTGAGCCTGCGCATGCCGGCCCCCTCCCCGCCCAGCACCCATGCGATCGGACCGGACAGGTCGGCATCGAACAGGCTCTCGCCGCCGCTGGCGTCGGCCCCGACCAGCCACACGCCGCGCCCCTTGAGCTCGCCCAGGCTCCGCGCGAGGTTGGTCACGCTGATCACCGGCACCGTGTCCGCCGCGCCCGACGCTGCCTTGGCGACCGTCGCGTTGACGCCGACCGCGCGATCCTTGGGCACGACGACCGCGTGCGCACCGAAGGCGTCTGCGCTGCGCAGGCAGGCGCCGAGGTTGTGCGGATCGGTCACGCCGTCGAGCACGAGCAGCAACGCCGGTTCGACGAGCCCGTCGAGCACTTCGTCGAGCGTGCGGTGGGGGTCGGACGCATCGACCACCGCAACGACGCCTTGATGCTTGTCGTTGCCGGCGAGCGCCGCGAGGCGCGCATCGTCGACCGTGTGCACGCCGACGCCCGCCGCTTCGGCGCGCTCGATCAACTCGCGCGCGCGGCGATCGTGCCGCGATGCCGCGACATAGAGCGCGCGCACGCTTTCCGGTTGCCCGCGCAGCCGCGCGGTGACAGCGTGAAATCCGGACAGGTGGCGATGTTCCCTCACGAGGCGCGACGCAACGACGCTCCGTCGCGCAGTGTACCGCAGACGCGGGCCGCCACGCGTCGCGGGCCCGGGGGTTGCTACGACGCGACCGCGTTGCGGCTAACGCACGACTTGATCTACGACCAGATTCACGCCGCTGGCGCCCACCTTTACCGGTTGGATGACGCCCTGCAGATCGCCTGACTGCGGTGTCGCCGCCCCGCTGTGGCTGACCCGCGCCGTGAGCGCGACTTCCGCGACGCTCGACAGGCGAAGCTCCGGGAGCATCGCCTGGCCGTCGTCGAGGCGGAACGCAAACGGCAGGTCCGCCGCGGAGACGCGGATGATGGCAAGTGGCATCCCCGACCGTGTGACCGCTTTGGCGTAAACGAGCAGCGTGTCTCCGCGCGACACTTTCGCCGCGAGCTCCGGCGCGACGCGTACCGTACCGCTGATCGCGGCGGCCCCGACGGCGGCTGCGGGCGCCGAGTTGACGGGCATCGGAGTGACGAGCGCTTTCGCCCCAAGCAGCGTGTTCGCTTCTGCGATGTTGTTCTCGATGCCTCGCGCTTCGTCGGAGGTGGGCGGAAGTGCCATTCGGAGCTTGTCCCAGTAACCGATCGCGTCGCGGTAGTTCTTGTCTTCGAATGCCGCACTGGCGGCAAGCGCCAGCGCCTTCGGATGCTTCGGATCGACTTTCAACGCACGCTTTGCGAGCGCCGCGGGCTCACCGCGCAGCGTCTTGCCGTTCGCCATTCCCAGTGCGTCCGCGTAGTCGGCGAGCAGGGTCGCGTCGTTCGGAATCCGCTTGACCGCCTTGGAGAACGCGTCGGCGGCCTCACGGTACTGCTTGATCTCGACAAAGGAGCGCGCGAGCAACGCCCAGCCCTCCCCGTCGTCCGGCGTTTGGGTGCGGAGCTTCAGTGCGAGCCGTTGCGCCAGGCTTTCCATGCTGGGAAGCGGTGCGCGCTGGCTCGCGGCGGGCATCGCTGCAGCGGCAGTCGTCGGGGACGAGGCGCGTGCTTGGTCGCTCTCGATGACCGCCGGTGCGCCGAGCCATGCATAGAGCCCCCAGGCACCGGTGGCGATGGCGATGACCGTCCCCGCCGCAACTGCGCCCATCGGGCTCCGCCAACCGGTGCGGACGCGTCCCGACGCAACGGACCCAGTCGCGGCCGGCGCGCTCGCCAGATCCTCGCCCAGACCTCGCTCGATCTCGTGTCGCGCGGAGGCGACCTGGTCCGCGGTCAGCGTGCCGGCAGCGACCTCGCGCTCGAGCTCCCGCAACTGGTCACGATACACGGCCACTAGCGCGCCTTCGGCATCGGGCGCGGCTCGACGCAGGCCGCCACGGCGCACGAGCGGCACGACCAAGGCACCCAGCACGAACAGCAGCAACGCGGTACACGCGGCATAGAAGGCAAATATATTGGTGGACATCGTGGACTCCGTTAGAATTCCCAGCGCCAGCCGAGATAGAAAAAATGCCGGTATTCGAGATTGTCGATCGACGTTCCGAGCGTACGCGTTCGCTCCAGGTCGTATTCGCCTTCGAGCGAGAACCGCTCGCGCAGCTGATAGATCACCCGGATCGCCGGCGTCAGCCGCGAAAGCCGTGTGCCCAGGTTGTCGGTCTGGTGGTAATACTTGAAGGACGGCTCCACGGACACGAGCGCGATCGGCGTGAAGCGGTAATCGATGCCGGCCTGGATGCCGTCGAGCTGCGAGCCGCGCAGCACGCTGCCGTTGACCACCAGGATGTCCTGAAAGCGCGTGAGCGACGTACCGATAAGCTGCGCCGTGTACGTGTACACATTGCCGGTGCCGGGCGTCGCCGGGACCACCGCGGTCGCCGGCGTCCCCGATAGGTTCGACAGGCGCACATCCAGGCCGAACTGCCACTTGCCGCCGAACGGTTGCGTGATGCCGACCAGGTAAACCTTGGAGATCGGCGTGAAGGCCTTCGCCTCGTTGCGTAGGGCCGATTCGCCGTTGATGCGCAGCAATTGCGCGATGTCGGTGGTCTGCTCGGCCAGCACCACGTTCGTAAGCTGCAGCGTCGGTGTCCGTCGGTAGTCGACCAGGATGTTGAGTGCCGTTCCCGCGGGGAACTGCCAGGTGCCCTGGAAGGACGCGATATTGACGGCGTGGAACGTCGGGTCGTAATCGAACAGACCATACGCCGTGCGCGCCGCGTCGAAGTAGCGCGCCTCGCCGCCCAGGCCCACGCGGTCGGTGACACCCGCCACGCGCTGGTAGATCCCGAAGACCTGGCCGCTCGTGTTACCCAGAAAATTGTCCGCGTCGACGCTGGTGCCGGCGAAGCTCTGGCGCATGCCCGGCAGCGAATCGACGAGCTGTCCCGCGACGAGTCCGAGGCGCCAGTCGGGCCGGAATCCCCAGTTGAACAGGCCGCCATCGAAGCGCCCGAGCACGCCCCCGCTGGTGCCGATCTGGCGCCCTGCGCGCACGAGCATGTTGCTGGGCTGGTAGCGTGTCTCACCGTAGAACGCATTGAGCTTGTTGTCGTTGTTAGCGCCGGACAGAAAGTTCCAGGTGTACGCGTCGCGAAATACGACCCGGCTGTCCCACGGGCCCTGCTTCCAACGGCCGTTAACGTCCGCGGTCGTGATCACCTGCGACTGGTCGGTGATGGAAAGCTGATTGGTCTCGATGGTCGTCGCGCCCGTGGCCGGCGTGGTGACGGTCGTCGTCTGCTGGATTCGCGATTGCCCTCCGTAATAGAACTGCGACACGCTGCCCCAAGCCGAGTAGGCGGGAGCGCCAGGCTCGCGCTCGACCGCCGGCCTCGGCGCCGCGACAATCGTCGACGGCGCGCCGAGCGCGGCGAGGCGCTCGCGCACTCGGGCGGCACCGGGTCCTTCGGGATAAAGCTTGAGATAGAGCTCGTACTCGACCTTCGCCTTGTCGAGCTCGCCGAGCTTCTCGCGCGCGACGCCGATCTGCTCTTGGGCTTCCTGCGATTGGCGATTGGGCGGCAGGTTCAGCGCCCGGTTCAGGGCGAGAACGGCCGCCTCGAAATCGTTGCGTCGAAGCGCGTCGCGTGCTTGCGCCATCGCAGCCGCCGCCTCCTCCTCGACTTCCGGCCGCGCCTCCGCCGCGGGAGCCGGCGACGGTGCCGGCGCGGCGGCCGGCGGCGCACCGGGCCTCGGCGCGGTCGCAGGCGGGCTCGGCGGAGCAGGCGCCACTTTGCGCACGACTTCCGGCGGAAGCGGGATGGTCAGCGCGATGGTGCGATTGTCCGCCGGACGCAACGTGAACTCGACGGGAGTCGCGAACTTGATGTCGATTCGTCGCTGGGTGATTCCCAGCGGGGCGACATACGTCACGTCGAAGCGCGGCACGAGGTCGCTCGGTGGGGATCGCCGCCGGTCTTCGCGGGTCGAAAGCACCGATTCGTCGGCGCCGACGAACTGGAAAAAGACCTGGATCTGATCGCCGCGATTCACCGGCGCGTGCCGCAGGTACTGGATTTGCGTCGCGAAGCGGATCGACACGACGGCGTTCGAACCCTCGCGCGCGACGTCGATCATGTCGATGACCTGCGCCCGGCCGGCGGCTGACCCCAGCGCCAGGCCGATGATCAGCGCGATACGCGAACACAACCTGGGTTGGACCATGGCGAGCGGCATTCCTCTTACGACAGTTCGTGGAGCGGCGGCGCGATCAGAAGCTGCCATCGGTGGGCCGGTGGCGGGACGCGAAGGTCTTGGGCGCCTTCGCCGGCCCGGCGCCGAGGTGGCAGCTCCCCGCGCAGTTGCGCATCTCGACGATCGTGTGCAAGCCGCCGCCCGGCCCGGGTTTCGGATGCTGCTGCGGCCGGAAACGATCGGTGTGGCAGCCGGCGCAGTCGGGCTTGAACGCCGCGTTGCTCCAGACGACCGCCTCCGCGTTGGTCTTGTGGCATGCGGTACAGGTGACGCTCTGCCCGTGCTGCCGGTACGCGGGGGAAACGTGCTGGTAGCGCACGGCAACCCAAGAGGTCGTCCGATGACACGCATCACAGGAGCGGACGGTGACGAAGTGCGAAGCCGCCTTGCCTTTCGCCAGCATCGCGTTGTGACAGCTCATGCAGGTGCCCGGAGCCGCGCCGACGTGCGTGAAGCTCGCCGGGGACCACGTCGTCGTCCGGTGGCAAGCGTCGCAGGACAAGGTCGTCAGAACGTGCCGTGCCGATTTCGCGCGCGCGGTCGACCCGTTGTGACAGGTCGCGCAGGTGCCGGGCGCGATGCCGATGTGCACATCGGCCGAGCGCGGCGCGCGCGGCGTCCGCCCCGGCTCGGTCGCGCCGGGTGTGGTGCCGAGAGCCAGGCGGCGCCTGGTCAGCGCGGCTGCGGCACCACCGTCGTCGAAACTGGTGGTGTTGTGGCAATTGCTGCAGTCCTGCCCGGCGAAGTGGTTGGCCGACGGCCGGGTAACGATGTTGACGCCGAACCACCTCATGCCGAACTCGTGGCAGCTCATGCACTTCATCCCCGTCACCGCGGAGTGTTTCATCGGTGTCCCGGCAAAGTTCGTGAAATTCGCGGATGCGTGGCACGCTTCGCACGGCGCGTTGTTGAACGGGATGTGCGTCGGCGGCGGCGCCTTGACGGTCACGCCAAAGAACGACAGCCCGGCCGCGTGGCAGGTCGAGCAGCCGGAGGCGATTCCGGCATGATTCATCGCCGTGCCGGCAAAGCTCGTGAAATTGCTCGCCGAGTGACACGTCTCGCACGGCTTGGCGGTCGGGATGTGGTTCGCCGGCGGCGCCTTGGGAACGATGTTGGCGAAGCTCGATCCCGGCGCATGGCAGGTGGCGCAGCCGGAGGTGATCCCGGTGTGGTTCATCGTGCCCACGCTGTAATTGCTCGGATTGCTGTGGCACAGCGCGCACGCCTGGTTGGTCGGCAGGTGATTGGCCGGCTTGCCGACCGCACCGCTGAAGGTGGCGGTGGTGTGGCAGCCGCTGCAATCGCCGGTCGGCGGGTGATTCGGATCCTGCGCCGGCGTCGGCCGGGTGACGATGCTCACGCCGAAGAAGCTCTTGCCGGTTTCGTGGCAGGTCACGCAGGTGATACCCGCCACCGGCGCGTGATTCATCGG
>JBGPYP010000202.1:0-4850 GCA_041493285.1 Casimicrobiaceae bacterium | reverse complement strand
GCCAAGTCGATCCTGCGCATGGGCGTTCCCGTCGCGCCGCGCAACATCTTCCCGTCCAACATCCAGGGTCTGCCGACGTGGTTCGAAGTGCGCGTCAACGAGGCAGGATGGCGCGGCCTCCGCGGCGGGGTCGATCTCATGGTGGCGATGAACCCGCAGACCTGGGACCAGGACGTCAGGGAAATCGAGCCGGGCGGCTATCTTTTCTACGACTCCACCAAGCCGCTGCCGCCGTCGAAGTTCCGCGACGACATCAGCGTCATCGGCATGCCGCTGACCGAGATCTGCAACCGCCAATACAGCGATCCGCGCCAGCGCCAGCTGTTCAAGAACATCATCTACGTCGGGGCGCTCTCCGCGCTGCTCGAGATCGAGCCCGAGGCGATCGCCGAGCTGATCGGCGAACTGTACAAGGGCAAGGAAGCGCTGCTCAAGCCGAACGTGCAGGCGATGCACATGGGCCGCACCTACGCGCAGAACGAGCTCGACTGGCCGTTGGGCATCCGCGTCAAGCGCGCCAACGCGGTCGGCGAGAAGATTTTCATCGAAGGCAACAGTGCCGCGGCGCTGGGCTGCGTCTACGGCGGGGCGACGGTCGCGGCGTGGTATCCGATCACGCCGTCGTCGTCGCTCGCTGAAGCGTTCGCGCGGCACTGCCGCAGGTTCCGCACCGACCCCGCGACCGGCAAGGCGCGCTACGCGATCGTCCAGGCCGAAGACGAGCTGGCGTCGATCGGGATCGCCATCGGCGCCGGCTGGAACGGCGCGCGCGCGTTCACCTGCACATCTGGGCCGGGCATTTCGCTGATGCAGGAGTTCATCGGGCTCGCGTACTTCGCCGAGATTCCCGCCGTCTTGTTCGACATCCAGCGCGGCAGCCCCTCGACCGGGATGCCGACGCGGACGCAGCAGGCCGACTTGCTCTCCTGTGCCTACGCCTCGCACGGCGACACTAAGCACGTGCTGATCTTCCCCGAGGATCCGAAGGAAGCGTTCGAATTCGCGGCGCTGTCGTTCGATCTCGCCGACCGGCTGCAGACGCCGATCTTCGTGATGATGGACCTCGACCTCGGCATGCAGGACTGGCTGTGCGAGCCGCTCGCCTGGGACGATTCGCGCAAGCTCGACCGCGGCAAGGTGATGACCTACGACGACCTCGAGGCCGGCAAGGATTTCGGCCGCTATCTCGACGTCGACGGCGACGGCATCCCGTATCGCACCTATCCAGGAACGCATCCGACGCGCGGCTCGTACTTCACCCGCGGCTCGACCAAGGATCGCTACGCGCGTTACTCCGAGGACGGCGCGACCTATGTCGACAACATGCAACGGCTGCAGCGCAAGTTCGAGACGGCCAAGCAGTACCTGCCCAGGCCGGTACGGAAGGACGCCGCGCAGAAGACCCGTTGCGGCGCGATCTACTTCGGTTCGACCGGACCGGCGATGGAGGAGACGCTCGCCACGTTGGAGGGGCAGGGCATCCATGTCGACACGCTGCGCATTCGCGCCTTCCCATTCCACGACGAGATCGCCGATTTTATCGCCGACCACGAGCAGGTGTTCGTCGTCGAGCAGAATCGCGACGCGCAGATGCGCATGCTGCTGATCAACGAGCTGGCCGTCGATGCGGCCAGGCTTCTGCCCGTGCTGCACTACGACGGTACGCCGATCACGGCGCGTTTCATCCTGCGCGAGATCGGCGAGAAGCTCGCCATGTTCAACGTGACGCCGCTGCGAAAGGCTGCGCCGTGACCTATCTCGCCAAACCCCGCCTGCACCACCCCGATCTGCCGAAGAACAAGCTCGGCTACACGCACCGCGACTACGAAGGCACGGTATCGACGCTGTGCGCCGGCTGCGGGCACGACTCGATCTCGGCCGCGATCATCCAGGCGTTTTTCGAGCTCGACGTGCCGCCGCATCGCGTTGCCAAGCTTTCCGGGATCGGCTGCTCGTCGAAGACGCCGACCTATTTCCTCGGCAATTCGCACGGCTTCAATAGCGTTCACGGGCGCATGCCGTCGGTGCTGACCGGCGCCAATCTCGCCAACCGCGACCTGATCTATCTCGGTGTGTCCGGCGACGGCGACTCCGCGTCGATCGGGCTCGGCCAGTTCGCGCATGCGATGCGCCGCGGCGTGAACATGGTCTACATCGTCGAGAACAATGGCGTTTACGGGCTCACCAAGGGCCAGTTCTCCGCCACCGCCGACAAGGGCTCCAAGGCCAAGCGCGGCGCGGTCAACAACGAGGAAGCGATCGACATGGGTATGCTCGCGCTGCAGCTCGGCGCGAGCTTCGTCGCGCGGAGCTTCTCCGGCGACAAGGAGCAACTCGTGCCGCTGATCCGCGCCGCGCTCGTGCACCGGGGCGCCGCGTTCATCGACGTTATCAGCCCCTGTGTCGCATTCAACGATCATGCCGGATCGACCAAGAGCTACGACTTCGTGCGCGAGCACAACGACGCGGTGAACCGGCTCGACTTCATGCCCACCCGCGCGGAGATCACCACGGAGTACGCGCCGGGAAGCGTCCGCGACGTCGTCCAACACGACGGCTCGGTCCTGCGTCTGCGCAAGCTCCACGCCGAGTACGACCCGAGCGACAAGATCGTCGCGATGGATTACCTGCTGCGGCGCAAGGCCGCGGGCGAGATCGTCACCGGACTGCTCTACCTGCGGCCCGACGCGGACGATCTGCATCGTGCGCTCAACACGGTGGACGTCCCGCTCAACCAGCTCGGCGAGAAGGAACTCGTTCCCGGCGCCGCCGCGCTGGACAAGTTCAACGCGTCGCTGCGCTAAGGCGCAGAAGCCGCGCTGCGGGTTACACCATTCGCCCTGAGCTTGTCGAAGGGCTCACCACGAACGGGGGGATTGTTGCCAAACCCCGACACTTTCGCAGCGTGCTTCGGCCGGCCGTGACACGGCGTACAATCGCGCGATGCGAATTTTCTGGCGAACCTTGGCGGTGTTCGGCGGCGTTGTCCTGCTGCTGCTCATCGCCGTCGCGATCGCCATCCATACCGTCGACGTCAGGGAATTCATCGGCCCCATTCAGCAGCGCGTCAAGGACGCGACCGGCCGCGAGCTCACGGTCCACGGCGGGATCGATCTCAAACTCGGTCTGGAACCGAAGCTCGTGCTCGACGACGTTGCGCTCGGCAACGCGCCGTGGAGCAAGCAGCCCCAGATGCTCACCGCGAAGCACATCGAGGCGCAGATCGCGCTGCTGCCGCTCCTGCGCAAGCGCTTCGAGGTCACAAGCTTCAAGCTCATCGAGCCGACGATCGCGCTCGAGACCGATTCCAGCGGCAAGGGCAACTGGGAATTTCCGGCGCTGTCGACCGCCGCGACGGCCAGCACCAAGGCGCCTTCCGGCGGAACCCTGGGCGGGTTCGCGATCGGTGACGTCGCGATCTCCGACGGTGCGGTCACCTTCCGCGACGGCAAGACCGGCGACGTAACGACGATCGTGATCGAGGATTTCGCGGTGCACGCGCGCGACCCGCAATCTCCCGTCAGCGGTCGCTTCCGCGGCAGGGTAAACGATACCGCGGTGGCGCTGGAAGGCGATTTCGGCTCGCTCGAGCAGTTGCTCCGCCAGCGCTGGCCGTATCCGGTCACGGTGCAGGGTGACATCAACGGCAAGAAAGCGTCGGTCGACACGCAAGTCACGGTGCAGGGCAGCGTCGTGGGCCTGGACAACCTCAAGTTCGGATCCGGCTCGAGCCAACTGACCGGGAAGATGGCGGTGCTGACCGGCGGCGCGCGGCCCAAGCTGACGTTCAAGTTCGACTCGCCCACGGTCTCGCTCGCGGACTTCAGTTTCCCCACGAAGGCGATCGCCGCGGCGAAGGCCGCCGCCAGGTCCAAATACGTGTTCAATGACGAGCCGATCGACTTCGCGGCGCTGAGAGACGTCGATGCCGAGGGTGAGATCACCGTCGGCGCGCTCACGCTGCCCGACGGTCGTCGTCTCGACCAGGTGCACGTGCAGCTCACGCTGGTCAACGGCAAGCTCGATGTACCGGTCCTGCAGGCGAGCGCGTTCGGGGGCACGGTTCTCGCCCGCGCGCAGCTCGACGCCAGCCGGGCGCCGGACGCTGCGCTCAGCACGCATGTCGAAGCGAAGAACCTCGATCTCGCGGCGATACTGACGGCGGCCGGAGTCCATCGCGATGTGCATGGCGGCAAGACCGAATTCAAGGCCGATCTCACCGCGCACGGCGCGTCGCTGCGCCAATGGGCGAGCAGCGCCAACGGCAACGTCATCGCCGTGGTGGGACCCGCGACCGTTGTAAATCCCAAGGGCAGTACGGATGTTCCTCTGGATCGCCTGCTCGAAGCGGTCAACCCGTTCCGTAGCGTCGATGCGTCGACGCAGTTGCAATGTGCCGTCGTCCGCCTGCAGCTCAAGAACGGCGTGGCGACCGTCGACCGCAGCATCGCCGCGGAGACGAGCAAGCTCGGCGCGACCGCGAGCGGCACGCTCGACTTCCGCACGGAGACGCTCGATCTTGCGATCAAGCCGCAGATCCGGCAGGGCATTCCGATCGCAGTACCGCAAGTCGCGGAACTCGTGCGCTTCCGCGGTCCGTTCACTTCGCCCTCGGTGGGCATCGACGCGACCGCAACGGCGGCCACGGTCGCGCGCCTGGGCGCCGCTGTCTACACCGGCGGCCTGTCGATCCTCGGCGAATCGCTGCTCGCGCAGGCGACCGCCGATCCCGGCGCGCCGTGCCAGATCGCTCTCGGAGGCGGTACCGGCGCGAGCACGGCCGCAACGAAACCCGCGGCGAACGGCAACCCCGCCGCGACTGCGACCCAGGACGTCAGCAAGGCGCTCGG
>JBGPYP010000024.1:0-14894 GCA_041493285.1 Casimicrobiaceae bacterium | reverse complement strand
GGGCGGTGGCTGCTCCGGCATCACCGCAGCCGCGTGCACGGTGACCAAGAGCAGAGCCGGTACGGTCACGTACAGCGTCAGCGCGGTCAACACCTCGGGGACAGGGGCCGCGGCGCAGATCAGCGTCACCTGGAAGTAGCGGCACCGCTGCTGCGCAACCGCCTGCCGCGGCGCGTCGCCGCGCGTCTAGCCGTGTTCCTCGTCGCCGCGCTCGCGGCAAGGCCTGGATTCGCCTACGACTGGTTGCAATTCAACGGCGACCCGGCGCACAGCGGCCGCAATACCGCCGAGACGATCCTCGCCACCGGCAACGTCGCGTCGCTCACGCAGAAGTTCCAGATCACGCTCCCGGGAACCGCCGACGGCGCGCCGGTGTTCCTCCAGGGCGTGACCACTTCGGGCGGCGTCAAGGACCTGCTGTTCGTGACGACGGTGAATGGATGGATCGTGGCCCTCGACGGCGCGACCGGCGCGACGGTCTGGAGTGACCAGAACGGGCCCAACGGCTGCATCGACAGCAACGGCAGCACCTGCTTCACGACGTCCTCGCCCGCGATCGATCCGAACCGGCAATACGTCTACAGCTACGGGCTCGACGGAAAAGCGCACAAATACCAGGTCGGCGACGGCACCGAGATCACGACCGGCGGCTGGCCGCAGCTCACGACCCTCAAGGGTCAGAACGAGAAGGGTTCCTCGGCGCTCGCCACGACGACCGCCGGTGGGACAACCTACCTCTACGTCGCGCACGGCGGCTACCCTGGGGATAACGGCGACTATCAAGGGCATCTTACGGTCATCAACCTCGGCACCGGCAACCAAAAGGTCTTCCACGCTGCGTGCAGCGATCAGATCGGTCACCTGGCGTTAAACGACCCGAACTGCACCAGTACACGCAACGCGATTTGGGCCCGTCCCGGGGTGATCTACGATGCGGGCACGGACCGCATCTTCGTGGGAACCGGCAACGGCACCTACAACGGCACCACGCTCGGCAGGAACTGGAGCGAATCGGTGCTAGCGATCAACCCGGATGGTACCGGCGCGAACGGCAAGCCACTGGACAGCTTTACGCCCGTGAACTTCCAGAATCTCGACAACGCCGATGCCGACATCGGCAGCACCGCGCCCGCGATACTTCCTGTACCCGCGAACTCGATCGTGCAGCGTCTCGCCGTCCAGGGAGGCAAGGATCAGAAGCTGCGCCTGCTCAATCTCGCGAACCTGAGCGGGCAGAGCGGGCCGGGCAAGACCGGAGGGGAGGTGCAAGCGGCATTCAACGTGCCGCAAGGCGGCAACGTTTTAAGCCAGCCGGCCGTCTGGATCAATCCGGCCGATAACAGCACTTGGGTCTTCGTTGCGACCGGCAGCGGCATCAGCGGGCTGAAGCTCTCGGTCGACGCAAACGGGAATCCATCGCTCGCCTCGCAATGGCAGACCGGCCAGGGCGGCACGTCGCCGCTCATCGCCAACAACGTGCTTTACTACGCGGGTGGCAGCACAGTGCGCGCGCTCAACCCGACCACGGGAGCCCTCCTGTGGACGGGAACGAACGTCGGCAGCATCCACTGGCAGAGTCCGATCGTCGCCAACGGTGTCATCTACGTGACCGGCGGCTCGAGCGGCTTGACGGCGTTCGCGCTGCCCACGGCGCCCCCGACGTTCACCAGCGCGAACAACGCGACGTTCCAGATCGGTGTCGCCGGAAGTTTCATCGTGCGCGTCACCGGAGCGCCGGTGCCGACGCTCTCCGAGTCGGGAGCGCTCCCCAGCGGCGTCACGTTCACCGCGAGCTCCAGCGCGCTCGCCGGCACGCCGACGGTCGCCGGCACATTCCCGCTGCAGGTCACCGCAAGCAACGGCGTGCCGCCCGACGCGACGCAGAACTTCACGTTGACGGTCAACTCCGGACCGACACCGCCGGCGACGCTGACCTACAGCGATGTGAATTGCACGAGCTTTGCGCTCAGCGGGACGCCCCCTGCCCAGACGCTGACCTGTGTCGGCGGCGGTGGTGCAGGCGTGCCGATCTGTGCGCCGACCGCCAATCCGGCCACGCCTGCGGCCGGTCAAGCAACGACCATCAGCGCCAATTGCAGCAATCAGCCGAACGCGAACAGCTACGTCTGGACCGGGGGAGGCTGCAGCGGTATCACCAGTGCAATCTGCACCGTGACCAAGAGCCGCCGGACGACGGTAACCTACACCGTCCAGGCCAGCAATGGCGCCGGTATCGGTTCACCCGCGCAAATCGTTGTGACCTGGCGTTAGCGGCGGGTTGGTCCGCCGTATCATCGCGGTTCATGAACGAACCGCCGCGTCGCCTTCGCCGCGCCGAGCTTCCGGCCGACACCGCGACGCTGGCGCGATTCCTGATCGGCAAGACGCTGACCCACGATCATCCCGCGGGCAGGCTGAGCGGGCGCATCGTCGAAACGGAAGCGTATGTCGTCGGCGACGCGGCGTGCCACGCGTTTCGCGGCCTGACGCCGCGCAATCGCGCGTTGTTCCTCGACCGCGGCCACGCCTACGTCTACTTCGTCTACGGCTGCTGGCACGCGCTCAACGTCAGCGGCGAGGCCACCGGCGTCGGCGCGGGCGTTCTGCTGCGGGCGATCGAGCCGCTGGAAGGCATCGAGCTGATGCGCGCTTGGCGCGGCGTCAAGCGCGACACGGATCTCGCGCGCGGGCCGGGGAGACTCGCCGCGGCGCTGGACATCGATCGCCGTTACGATGGCGCCGACCTGTGCGCCCCGGGCCCACTGTGGCTCGGCACGGCAACCCGCCCGCCCGGGCGCATTGGCCGCAGCGCGAGGATCGGCATCAGCCGCGCGATCGAGCGTAAGCTTCGCTTCTTCGAACGCGACAATGCGTACGTCAGCGGCCCGCGGCGGCTGGATGGGTGAGCCGTCGCGCGGGAGCTTCATCGGCGGCATGTTGCAAGGACTCGCGATGTCATCGAGCGGTTCGAGACCCACTCCGCGGGGCGCCCGGCGATCCGGGAACTACCTTTACTACCGGCATACCCTGCCGGTGCGCGTGATGCACTGGATCAACGTCGTCGCGCTCACCATTCTGTTGCTGAGCGGGCTCAACATCTTCAGCGCGCACCCGGCGCTCAACTGGGGCAAGTCATCGTATACGGGGCGCGAGCCGGTGTTCGAGATCAGCGCACGCGAGGACGCCAACGGCGATCCCGTCGGCGTAACGACCATCTTCGGCCACGACTTCGTCACCACCGGCATCCTGGGTGCATCGGCAGGGCCCGACGGCGACCTGATCCCGCGCGCCTTTCCGTCCTGGCTCACCATTCCCGATAATCGCTGGCTTGCGATGGCCCGGCGTTGGCATCTTTTTTTCGCTTGGGTGTTCGTGATCAACGGCCTGTGCTATGTCGCTTATTCGGTCTCTGCGCGCCATTTCGCGCGCGATCTCGCGCCGACTGCCGCGGACTGGCGCTCGATTGGCCGCTCGATCATCGAACATCTTCGCTTCAAGCATCCAACCGGCGAGGCGGCGAAACGCTACAACGTGCTCCAGAAGCTCGCTTATCTGACGGTCATTTTCGTGTTGTTGCCGCTCGTCATCCTGATGGGTTTCGCCATGTCGCCCTGGCTCGACTCGCTGGTCCCCGGCTGGGTCGACCTCTTCGGCGGCCGGCAGTCGGCGCGGACGATCCACTTCATCGTCGCGTGGCTGCTCGTGGCCTTTGTGCTCATCCATGTGTTCGAGGTCGTCGTCAGCGGCCTCTGGAACCACCTGCGCTCGATGCTCACCGGGCGCTATCGCGTCGATGTGGAGGCACCCGATGAAACTGCACGCTAAGACGACATCCCGTCGCCGCTTCCTCGCCCGCACGCTCGGCGCGGCCGGGGCGCTCGTGCTGTCCGGTTGCGATGCACTCTCGCGCACCGAGTGGTTTCCCAAGGTGCTCGGCGCGGGAGAGAAGCTGAGCGAAGCCGCGCACCATCTGCTCGCGCCGCGCAAGGCGATGGCGCAGGAATTCAGCGAAGCCGACCGGTCGCCGGAATTCCGGAGCAACGGCACCGCGATGCCGAACAGCCGTCCGTATCGGGCACTTGCCGCCGCCGGGTTCGCCGATTATCGACTCGAAGTCGGCGGCCTGGTCGAGCGACCTGTCAGTTTCTTGCTGGCCGAAGTGCGCGCCCTTCCGAGCCGCACCCAGATCACGCGCCACGATTGCGTCGAAGGCTGGAGTGCGATCGGCAAATGGAAGGGCGCGAAACTCTCGTCGTTGCTGGAGAGGGTTCGGCCCAAGCCCGAGGCGCGCTACGTGATGTTCTACTGCGCAGACCCGATGAATCCAGACGGCACCGGCCTGTACTACGAGAGCATCGACATGGACGATGCGTTGCATCCGCAGACGATCCTCGCCTACGAACTCAACGACCGGGAACTGCCCATCAAGAACGGCGCGCCGATCCGTTTGCGCGTCGAGCGCCAGCTCGGCTACAAACATGCGAAGTACGTCATGCGAATCGAACTCGTCCAGAGCTTCGCCCATATCGCAGGCGGGATGGGCGGCTATTGGGAGGACGAAGGCTACGAGTGGTATGCCGGGATTTGAGCTTCATAGCTCGGACAGTTGACGACATGCCGCGGCGGCGGCGACACTTCGCGCTTTGCCCGCACAGGAACCTCTGAACGTGCCCCGCGCGGGCGCGGGGCACGTTCAGAGGTTCCATACCCCATGCCGAGCGTCCGCTTCGATCGCTTCTATCGCTACGCCGAGCTCACCGACCTGCTCAAGGCCTTTGCGGCCGAATTCCCGCAGCTCGTGTCCGTCGAGTCGATCGGCCGCAGTCACGAAGGCAGGGACATCTGGCTTGCCACCGTCACCAACCGCGCGAGCGGCCCGGCGAGCGAAAAGCCCGCCTTCTGGGTCGACGGCAATATCCATTCGACCGAAGTCGCCGCCTCGGTCGCCTGCGTCTACTTTCTCAAGCACCTCGTCGAAAATCATGGCCAGGATCCGGACGTCACGCGGGCGCTGGACACGCGCGCCTTTTACGTTTGCCCACGCATCAATCCGGACGGCGCCGAATGGGCGCTCGCGGACAAGCCGAAGTACGTCCGATCCAGCACTCGCAGCTATCCCTACGACGAAGACGCTATCGAGGGACTGACGGTCGAGGACATCGACGGGGACGGCCGTATCCTGCAGATGCGCATTCCCGATCCCAACGGCCTGTGGAAGGCACATCTGGAAGAGCCCAGGCTGATGGTGCGGCGCCAGCCGACCGAGGTCGGCGGCAAGTACTACCGCATTCTCCCCGAGGGGCGCCTCGAGGGCTACGATGGCTTCACGTTAAGGGTGAAAAAGCCACGCCACGGCATTGATCTAAATAGAAATTTTCCTGGCAATTGGCGCCAGGAATTCGAGCAGCTCGGAGCGGGGCCCTTCCCGACGTCGGAGCCGGAGGTCCGCGCGGTTGCTGAATTCGTGATCCGGCACTCGAACATCGCGGGTGGGGTCGCTTTTCATACCTGGAGCGGGGTGTTGCTGCGCCCCTTCGATCATCTACCCGACACCGAAATGCATGGCGAGGACTTGTGGCATTACCAGAAAGTCGGCGCGAAGGGCACCGAGTTGACCGGGTATCCGAACATCTCCGTCTACCATGAATTTCGCTACCACCCGAAAGACGTCATCGGCGGCGCATTCGACTGGATCTACGACCACTTGGGCATGTTCAGCTGGGTCGTCGAGATCTGGAGCCCGATGCGCGAGGCCGGAGTCGAGAAGTATCCCTATATCGACTGGTTCCGCGATCATCCGGTCGAGGATGACCTGAAGATATTTCGCTGGAGCGAGGACAAGCTCGGCGGACTGGCGCACGTCGACTGGAAGCCTTTCGACCATCCGGAGCTCGGGCCCATCGAGATCGGCGGCTGGAACCGATTCCACGCCTTCGGAAATCCGCCGCTGCAGTTTCTCGAGCGCGAGGTTGCGAGATTTCCGCAATGGCTGCTGTGGCAGGCGCTGCTCTCGCCGAAGCTCGAACTGGTCGCTGCCGACGCGCTCGCGCTCGGCGACGGCGCGTGGCGAGTGCGGCTGGTCGTGCAGAATACGGGTTGGCTGCCGAGCTATGTGAGCAAGCGGGCGCTGGAACGCAAGGTGGTACGCGGCGTCATCGCGGAGATCGCCGTTCCCGGCGGTGGCGAACTCGTGGCCGGCAAGCGGCGGGAGGAAATCGGCCAGCTCGAGGGAAAGGCTTACAAGCACACCGGCATTTCATTCTGGCCGGATTATCATGTCACCGACGACCGCGGCAAGATCGAATGGATCGTGCGCGGAAAGGCGGGCGATACCGTCGAGCTCATCGCCCGCCACGAGCGGGCAGGCACGGTGCGCGCGTCGGTGATATTGCAGTGAACTTGGGAAAAGACACCATGGCACGAGTCCTCGGCTTCGGCGGCCTGTTCTTCAAGTCATCCGACCCGGAGCGGCTGCTGGCTTGGTACGCCAAGTGGCTGGGTATCGGCGACGGCAAATCATCGGTCGAATTCGCGGCCAACGCGCTGCCTGAAAGAGGCTTCACCGTTTGGAGCCCGTTTCCGGCGAACACCGATTACTTCACGCCGTCGAAGCGCGAGTTCATGTTCAATCTCGTCGTCGACGATCTCGACGGGGCGCTCGGTCAGGTTCATCTCGGCGGCGCTCAGGTGGTCGGCGAGGTCGAAGAGCATGAATACGGCCGCTTCGGCTGGTTCATCGATCCCGACGGCAACAAGGTCGAGCTCTGGCAGCCGTCGACACAGGAGACGGGGCGGTGAGCCCGGTGCCGAACCACGCGCGGGCAGGGGAGGGGATGCGAGTACACGCCGCCGGATGGGTCGGGCTTCTCGCGCTGGCATGCGCGCTGCTCGGTTGCGCCGTGCCATCGGACAAGCCGCGATCCGGCCTGGCGCGCATCGACCACATCGTGATCATTTATGCGGAAAATCGCAGCTTCGACAATTTGTATGGCTTGTTTCCCGGAGCGAACGGGATCGCCAATGCAACATCCGCGCAGTACACGCAAGTCGATCGCGACGGCAAGCCGCTCTCGGAGCTGCCGCCGGCTTGGCGGGGGAAGGAGCCGGATCCGGCCTTTCCGTGGCGCATGCCGAACAAGCCGTTCCGGCTCGACGCGCCACCGCTGAACCTGCCGCTCACCAAGCAAGTGCGCAGTCCGATCCACGAGTTCTACCGGAACCAGGAGCAGATCAACGGCGGCCGCAACGATCGCTTCGCTGCGGTTTCGGACGCCGGCGGCTACGCGATGGGTTACTACGACGGCTCGACGATGGCGATGTGGAAGTGGGCGCAGGAATACACGCTCGCCGACAATTTCTTCATGGGCGCGTTCGGCGGCTCGTACCTCAATCATCAATGGCTGATCTGCGCATGCACGCCGCAGGACGCCAACGCGCCGGGCAATCTGCGGGCGAAGGTAGACGACAAGGGCTGGCTCGCGCGCAAGCCGGATTCGCCGGCGAGCGCACTGCAGGGAGATCTTGTCCTGTTCAGCGGCGAAGTGACGCCCGATGGATGGTCGGTCAACACCACGCAGCCGCCATACCAGCCATCCGGCATGCCGCCCGCGAAGGGTGGGGACATCCGCTACACGGATCCCGCACGGCACGCGCTGCCACCGCAGACCGCGAAGACCATCGGCGATACGCTTTCGGCGAAGGGCATCTCTTGGGCTTGGTATGCCGGCGCGTGGAACGCGGCGCTGAAGGACGGTACCCAGCCTCCCGAGGTGAAGCGTGCGGTCATCTACAACCGCGACACGGGCTCGCCCAACTTCCAAGCCCACCATCAGCCGTTCAACTATTACGCGCGCTTCGCGCCGGGTAGTCCCGATCGGGGCCGCCACCTGAAGGACTACGACGACCTCGTGGCGAGCATCGATAAGGGTGACCTGCCGCAGGTTGCGTTCTACAAGCCGCAGGGCTCGCTCAACCAGCATCCAAGCTACACCGACGTGTGGTCGGGGGACCAACACATCGGCGGGCTGATCGCAAAGATCAAGGCGAGCGCGCTGTGGCCGAGCACCGCGATCATCGTCACTTACGACGAGAACGGCGGCTTCTGGGACCACGTGCCGCCGTCTTCCGGCGACCGCTGGGGCCCCGGCACGCGCATTCCGGCGGTCATCGTTTCACCTTATGCCAGACGCGGCTACATCGATCGCACCCAGTACGATACGACCTCGATTATCAAGTTCATCACGCGCCGCTTCGATCTCGAACCACTGCCCGGCGTGCGGCCGGGCGCGGGCGACCTAACCGCCGCCTTCGACTTTGGCCGATAAATCGGCGCACGGCGCCGCGAAGGGTTCGAGACGCCCGGCCTGGCGGAACATTCCTGCAGGGGTGTGGACGCTGGGCTTCGTGTCGCTGCTGATGGACACATCTTCGGAGCTCATCCACAGTTTGCTCCCGCTGTTTCTGGTCACCACGCTCGGCGCCAGCGCGCTTGCGGTAGGCGTGATCGAGGGCGTCGCCGAGGCGGCCGCGTTATGCACCAAGGTCTTCTCCGGCTATCTTTCGGATTATTTCCGGCGGCGGAAGTTTCTGACCGGGCTCGGATACGGGCTGGCGGCATTCAGCAAGCCGCTGTTTCCCCTCGCGACATCGTTCGGCTGGGTCGTCGCTGCGCGATTGATCGATCGGGTGGGAAAGGGCATTCGAGGCGCGCCGCGCGACGCCCTGATCGCGGACATTACGCCGCCGGCATCGCAGGGTGCCGCGTACGGCTTGCGCCAGGCGCTCGACACGTTGGGGGCCGTCGCCGGCCCCTTGCTGGCGATCGCTGCAATGCTGTGGTTTGCCGGCGATTTCCGTACTGTCTTCTGGCTGGCCACAGTGCCCGCGTTCGCCTCCGTCGTCCTGCTTGTTGTCGGCGTGCGCGAGCCCGCAACCTCGAGTGCAGCGCGCGATAGCGAGCCACGCGTCGCGCTGTCGGATATCACGCGGCTGCCGGCAGCTTACTGGTGGATCGTGGGCATCGCCGCGGTGATGACGTTGGCTCGTTTCTCCGAAGCGTTCTTGGTCCTGCGGGCGCAAGACATCGGCATGGCGCTGTCGTGGATCCCGCTGGTGATGGCGCTCATGAGCATCGTCTATGCGGCGGTCGCGTACCCGGCCGGCGTGCTGGCCGATCGCGGCCGGCAGAGCGCGCTCCTGCAGGGCGGACTGCTCGCATTGATCGTCGCCGACCTGCTGCTCGCGAACGCGCGCTCGACCACGGTCGTGTTCGCCGGCACCGCAGTGTGGGGCGTGCACATGGGCTTGACGCAGGGCGTCTTCGCCGCGCTGGTCGCAGCGACTGCGCCGGCCGAACTGCGCGGGACCGCGTTCGGCATCTTCAATCTGGTCAGCGGCGCGGCGCTGCTCGCCGCCAGCGTCCTTGCGGGCTGGCTATGGGATGCGTTCGGACCGGCGCAGACGTTCTATGCAGGAGCGGTATGCACCGCGCTCTCGTGGCTGGCTCTTGTGTCGCGCGGCCGGCTCGCCGGCTCGCGAGCCTGATGCCACG
The DNA here is from genome assembly GCA_041493285.1 of Casimicrobiaceae bacterium. Lineage (GTDB taxonomy): Bacteria > Pseudomonadota > Gammaproteobacteria > Burkholderiales > Casimicrobiaceae > PALSA-1003. The sequence goes on along the minus strand of JBGPYP010000024.1, from coordinate 5,344 downwards.
AAGTGCGTATAATGTATATTATGTAAAGTAATAGGTTCAAGTTCGGCACTCCATGTCCGAACGTGCCCGAAGGTACCCCTCCTGCATCACCCCTCTTTCAGAGCTCGAGCGCAGAACGCCGCGATCGCGTCGAGTACGGCGCCGTCCTCGCCCGCGGCCGGTGCGCACGCGAAGGTCGTCCCACGGTACTTCGCCTGCAATGCGTCGACACGCTCCGGCAGATCCCGGCGCAGATGTCCGCCCTGGCCGAAGAAAATCGGCACGATTCGGATCGTATCCGCACCGCCCGAGATGAGATCCGCCGATGCGGCGCCCAAGTCGGACTGCATCAACTCGAGAAATGCCAGCCGTACCGGCGTTGCCGGTGCCAGCGCGCGCACGCGGGTCGCCAGCGCTTCGAACGGTTCGGCCCATCCCGGGTCCCGCGCCCCGTGCGCGAATAGGATCAGCCCCTGCGCCATGCAGTTTCTGCATCAAGCCTGCAGCGCCTCGCGCGGGGTTGACCCGCCGCGCGCGCCTTATGCCCCAACGCTATCAAGTAATCGCCAATCATTCCTTTTCCACATATCTGGTGCCCGGTAGGCTGTCCGCATCCGGAGCCCTGGAATGTACCGCTACGACTCCCACGATGAGCGTTTCGTCGCCGAACGCGTCGCCCAGTTTGGCGACCAGACGCGGCGTTTTCTCGCTGGCGAACTGACCGAGGACGAGTTCCGGCCACTGCGCCTGCAAAACGGCCTGTACATTCAGAAGTACGCGCCGATGCTGCGGATTGCGGTTCCCTACGGCCTGCTCTCCTCGACGCAGCTGCGCAAACTCGCGCACATTGGCCGCAAGTATGACAGAGGCTACGGCCATTTCACCACGCGGCAGAACGTCCAGTTCAACTGGCCGCGGCTCGAAGACGTCCCCGATATCCTGGCGGAGCTGGCCAGTGTCGAGATGCACGCGATCCAGACCAGTGGTAATTGCGTGCGCAACATCACGATGGACCATTTCGCAGGCATCGCCGCCGACGAGATCGTCGACCCGCGGCCCTACTGCGAGCTGTTCCGGCAGTGGTCGACGTTCCATCCGGAGTTCGCGTACTTGCCGCGCAAATTCAAGATCGCGGTGTGCGGGTCGGCGACCGACCGCGCGGCGACGCTGGTGCACGACATCGGCGCGCACGCGGTCCGCAACGCTGCCGGTGAAATCGGCTTTCGCATGCTGGTCGGCGGCGGCCTCGGCCGCACGCCGATGATCGGCCACGTCATCCGCGAGTTTCTGCCGCGTGAGGAAATCCTCAACTACCTCGATGCCATCCTGCGCGTGTACAACCGTTTCGGCCGCCGCGACAACAAGTTCAAAGCGCGGATCAAGATACTGGTCAAGGACATGACGCCCGAGGTCTTCGCGCGGCACGTCGAAGCCGAGTGGGAGCGGATCCGCGGCGGCCCGGCGATGGTTCCCGACGAGGAGATCGCGCGACTCTCCGCATTCTTCGTGGCGCCGTCGTACGAGCAACTACCCGGTGACGATGCGGGCTTTCGGGCCGCAGTCGCCGACAACCGCGCCTTCGGCAACTGGGTCAAGCGCAACGTCTTCCCGCACAAGGTGCCGGGCTACGCGGCGGTCACGCTGTCGCTCAAGAAGACCGGCGTGCCGCCGGGCGATGCGACCTCCGACCAGATGGACGCGGTCGCGGACCTCGCCGACGCGTACAGCTTCGGCGAGTTGCGCGTGTCCCACGAGCAAAACCTGATCTTCACCGACGTGAAGCAGTCGGCGCTGCCGGCGCTGTGGGGCGAGCTCAAGGCGCTCGGCTTCGCCACGCCCAACATCGGGATGCTCACCGACATCATCTGCTGCCCGGGCGGCGATTTCTGCTCGCTCGCCAACGCCAAGTCGATCCCGATCGCCGAGGCGATCCAGCGTCGCTTCGACGATCTCGACTACTTATACGACATCGGCGAGGTCGATCTCAACATCTCCGGCTGCATGAACGCCTGCGGCCATCACCATGTCGGCAACATCGGCGTGCTCGGCGTCGACAAGAACGGCGCGGAGTGGTACCAGGTCTCGATCGGCGGTGAACAGGGCGAGTCGGCGTCGCTGGGGAAGGTGATCGGGCCGTCGTTCGCGGCGAGCGAGATGCCAGACGTCGTCGCCCACCTGATCGACGTTTACGTCGAGCACCGGCACGAGGACGAGCGTTTCGTCGACACCGTTCGCCGCCTCGGCATCGAACCGTTCAAGGAGGGCGTCTATGCCGCAGTTCATTAAAGACGGCGCGATCGTCGACGACCGCTGGGCGCTGTTGCGCGAGGCGACCTCGCCGGGCGATGTCCTCCCCGGCGCGCCCGCGCTCGTCCCGCTGGCGCTCTGGCTCGCCGAGCGCGCTGAGCTCTTGACGCGGGGAGAAATCGGCGTCTGGCTCAAGCCGGCCGACGACCCCGAGCTCCTCGCCTGGGATTGCCGCGCGCTGCCGTTGATCGCGATCGACTTTCCGCAGTTCACCGACGGCCGCGGTTACTCGATCGCGCGCATCCTGCGCGAGAAGCACGGCTTTGCCGGTGAGTTGCGCGCCATCGGCGACGTGCTCCGCGATCAGCTCTACTACCTGCGGCAATGCGGCTTCAACGCCTTTGCGGTGCGCGCCGACCGCGATCTACAGGACGCGCTCAAGGGCCTGACGGACTTCGGCGACAACTACCAGGCAACGGCCGCACGGCCGGTGCCGTTGTTTCGCCGCCGCGTCGCGCCGGACGCGCCCGAGTTTTCGCCTTCCGCGTGAGCCGCCGTCGATGAGCCCGAATCGTCGCGTCACCACCTTGACGGCCCTGCTCCAGCGGATCGCGGTGCGCCATCCCGCCGCGGCGCTCGCGAGCAGCTTCGGCGCCGAGGAGTTGGACGATCAGACTCACGAGGCGTCGACGGAGCTGCGCAAGCGCGAGGGCTGCTTCTGATGTCGGCGATGGGACGTCTCGAGACGCCCGCTCACGGTGTGGTGCGGTTCCTGACCGCAGGCAGCGTGGAAAACCGCGCGACCAGGGGCTTCATTCTGATCGACGAGGCGACCAATGACACCGTTGCCGCGGGGTTGGTGGTATGAGCGGCGTCGTGTATCTCGTCGGCGCCGGGCCGGGCGCGCCCGATCTCGTGACGCTGCGCGCGGCGAAGCTGCTTGCAAGGACTGACATCGTCTTTCACGACGCGCTCGTGCATCCCGACACACTCGCGCTCGCCGTACACGCCGAGAAGATCGCGGTCGGCAAGCGCTGCGGCCGGCACTCGACTGCGCAGAGGTTCATCAACAAGCGTCTGGTCGACGCAGCCCGCGCCCACGAGGTCGTCGTCCGGCTCAAGGGCGGCGACCCGATGCTCTTCGGCCGCGCGCAGGAAGAGATCGCGGCGCTCGAGGCGGCGGGCATACGTTACGAAGTGGTGCCGGGCGTCACAGCCGCACTGGCCGCGAGCGCCGAGCTGGGCATCTCGCTGACGCAGCGCGGCGTCACGCGCAGCGTCGCGCTGGTCACGCCGCGCGTCGGCGAAGGCGAGGCACCATCCGATTGGGTGGGGAGCGTCGTCGCCGCGGACGCAGCCGCGATCTACATGGGCGTTGGCCAGGCCGAAGCGATTGCCCTAGCACTGATCGCAGCGGGCAAGTCTCCTTCGACACCGATCGCAGTTGTCGAGAATGCGTCGTTATCGACTGCCAGAACACGCTACACCACGCTGTCGGGATTGCCCGCCATGGCGAAAGCGAGTTTCGTCGGGCCTGCATTGATTCTTGTCGGTCCACAGTTCCACGCCGCGGCCATCGCTGCCCAGGCGGACCCTGCAGTGCCGATCGAGGAGTTTCAACGCGCTGCCCGCCGTTAGACGACCTCACGTGAGCTTCGGCGACTTCGGACTCCTTGCTGCCGCGGGCCTCGTGGTCGGCGCGATCGTCGGCCTGACCGGCGTTGGAGGCGGGGCGATCATGACGCCGCTGTTGATCACGGTTTTCGGGGTGCCGGCGCCGGTTGCCGTCGGCACCGACCTCGCATGCGCCGCCGTGACCAAGACGGCGGGAACCGTCGCGCATGGCGCTGCGCGCAATATCGCCGCGCCGATCGTGAAACTGCTTGCGCTTGGCAGTGTCCCAGCAGCGATCGCCACTCTGGCGATCGTCGCGGCGGCGCACCTTGATGCGCATCAGTTCGATCGGTTGATCCGGGAAAGTGTCGGCATCGCGCTGCTGATCAGCATCGCAATGCTGCTATTACGCGATCCGCTCAGGCGCTGGGCGTCCGGGTCGCCCGCCGCCCGGGGCTTGCGGCGCCACCGGCCGGCCGCAACCGTCGCCGTGGGCAGCGTCATCGGCGTCGCGGTGAGTCTGACCTCGCTCGGCGCAGGTGCCATCGGGGCGGCGTGCCTGGCGATGCTCTACCCCGATCTCGAGCCGGTCGAGATTGCCGGGAGCGACATCGCCCACGCGGTCCCGCTGACGGCGGTTGCCGCCGTGGGCCATGCGTGGCTGGGAACCATCGATGGTTGGCTGTTGCTCGCATTGCTTTCCGGCGGAATACCCGGCATCGTGCTCGGAAGCCTGCTCTCGCGCAGAGTCCCGACACGCGCATTGCGTCTGCTGCTGGTGGCGACGCTCGCCGTGGCCGGACTCAAACTGCTCGCCTGACCTCCCCGATCCGGTGCGGGCCGGAAGCGGCGCGTTCAGGTCGCGGTATCATAGGGACGAGACGTCGCGTGCGTGCGCCGCGGCGGCGGTTCCCGAGATGCCGCTACCCTTGTTCGACCTCCCGCCCGCCGCGCAACAAGCGTGGCTCCGAGACCGGCTCGGGCGACCGGCGCCGGCGGATGCGCGGAACCTCTCCGACGGGTTCCGGCTCCCCGGTCGCGCCGGCGCGCCGACGCCGGCTGCCGTGCTAGTCCCGCTGATCAATCGCAACGACGGGCTCACCGTCCTGTTCACCGAGCGCAGCCGCGATCTGCCCGACCATCCGGGCCAGATCAGTTTTCCCGGCGGGCGCATCGAACGCGCAGACAGCGATGCGGGCGTGGCCGCGTTGCGCGAGGCGCACGAGGAAGTCGGCTTGCCGCGGGAGCGCGTGACGCTGCTCGGTCGGCTGGCGGAATACGAAACCGTGACCGGCTACCGGGTCACGCCGGTCGTCGGCTGGGTCGAGCCGCCGTTCGACGTAAGGCCCGATCCGGTCGAAGTCGCCGACGTGTTCGAGGTCCCGCTCGATTTCCTGCTGGAGCCTTCGAATCAGCAGCGCCATTTCCGGATGGTCGGAGAGCGGCGCCGCGATTACTACGCGATCCCGTACGGCGAGCGCTACATCTGGGGCGCGACGGCAGC
>JBGPYP010000320.1:0-3078 GCA_041493285.1 Casimicrobiaceae bacterium | reverse complement strand
GGAGTCGCGCGCGTGCGCCGCGAACGCCGCGCGCAGGAGGTTGAGGAACATCTGCGCCGACGCCGCAGCGATCGGCGTGTTGAGCGCCGCAACGCACAGCGGCTCCCAAAGGTGCGTCACGGCGGCATCGGGTTGATCGGCGAGGAGCGCGCCGACGGTCAACTGCGTGGCGCAGCGATAGCCACTGCGCCGCAGCCGGCGCACGAACGCGACGGTGGACAGCCGCTCGTGCCGCGACAGCCCGTGCACGGTGAGCAGCGCCACCGCAAGGTGCCAGGGCGCGGGCAGCGGCGGCGTCTTGAGGCGGAAGACGCCAGGCTGTTCCAGGTGCAGACGCCGCCGGTCGAGCAAGTCGCGCTCGGCGCGATCGCCATGCACCGTCCGCAGCAGCGAGAGCGTCTGCGCGTAGGCGCCGAGCAGGATGTGCTGGCCGTTATCGACTCTGCGCTCGCCGAGGTCGACGCGGCGCGCGCGGCCGCCGAGCGTCCTGGCGGCCTCGAACACGGTCACGGGACGGCCGGCGGCTGCCAACGTTACAGCCGCCGCCATGCCGGCCCAGCCGCCTCCGACGATCGCAATCCTGCCGCTCATTGCTTGCCGACGACGCTCAATACGACCACGAAGTCCTCCACGCGATCCACGCCTTCGCCAGCGGCGTCAGCGCGATCCTGCGGCCAAGGACGCGGAAGCCGTCGCGCTCGATCTCGCGCAACAACGCCTGATAGATCGCCGCCATGATGAGCCCCGGCCGCTGCGCGCGTCGGTCGACGGCGGGCAGGGCGGCGAGCGCGCGCGCGTAGAAGCCGCGGGCACGCTCGACCTGGTAGGCCATCAATGCGGTGAAGGCAGACGTGACGCGGCGCCCGAACAGATCCTCGGCATCAACGCCAAAGCGCGCCAGCTCGTCCTGCGGCAGGTAGACGCGGCCGCGGCGCGCGTCTTCCCCGACGTCGCGGATGATGTTGGTGAGCTGGAAGGCGATGCCGAGATCGCGTGCGTAGTCTCGCGTCCCGGGCTCCGCGTAGCCAAAAATCTCCGCCGACAGAAGTCCGACGACGCCGGCGACGCAGTGGCAATACCGTTCGAGCGTTGCGAAGTCGGGATAACGGCTCTGCTCCAGGTCCATGGCCATGCCGTCGATGACGGCCTGGAAATGCGCCTGCGGCAGTCGGAAAGCCGCGACCGTCGGCGCCAGCGCGAGGGCCACCGGGTGCCGCGGCCGCCCGTCGAACACCGCGGCCACTTCGGTACGCCACCAGCCCAGTTTCAGCCTGGCGACGCCCGGGTCGGCGACTTCGTCGACGACATCATCGACCTCGCGGCAGAATGCATAAAGCGCAATGATCGCGCGCCGGCGCTCGGGCGGCAGGAAGCGGAAGCTGTAGTAGAAGCTCGAGCCGCTCTGCGCGGCCTTCTGCTCACAGTAGTCGTCCGGGCTCATCGAACCAGCGCTGCCGACACTATCGCGACCCAATCGCGACCGCGCAGCCGCGGCCGGTGACGGAAAACATCGCCGTGCACCGCGTCGATCGCGCGCAGGATGCGCAGGCCGCCGGCGATGACGAGCTTGAGCTCCAACGCCAGCCGCAGCGGCAACGCGCGGGCCAAGGCGCGACCGGATTCGAGCAACACCCGGGTGCGCTCGACTTCGAACGCGAGCAGGCGCGCCCAGCGCTCGTCGCAGCGTCCGGTGGAGATCTGCTCTTCCGTGACGCCGTATCGAGCCATGTCTTCGGCCGGAAGGTAGACGCGCCCCTTGCGCCAATCGAGCGCGATGTCCTGCCAGAAGTTGGCGAGTTGCAGGCCGGTGCAGATCGCGTCGGCGCGGCGGCTGCTCTCGGCGCCGGTCACGCCATAGAGGTGCAGCAGCAGCCGGCCGACCGGATTCGCCGATCGCGAGCAATAGTTGACCAGCTCGGCGAAGCTCGCGTAGCGCGCCTTGGTCACGTCCTGCCGGAACGCATCCAGCAGGTCGCGGAACGGGGCGAGCGGCAGCGCGTGGCGGCGGATCGCCACGGCGAGCGCGGCGAACGGCGGCTCGCGCGGCGCTTCGCCATGCTCGATGGAATCGATCTGAGTGGCATAAGCGTCGAGCCGGGAGAGGCGCGCCGGTGGCGGGTCGTCGCCTTCATCGGCGATGTCGTCGGCGCTGCGCGCGAAGGCATAGATGGCGACGACCGCCGGCCGCAGCGCGACCGGAACGAGCCGAGACGCGACCGGAAAGTTCTCGTAATGGGCGACAGACACGGATTGGACTGATTTCCGCGCTTAATGGAAACTAAGGGGAACTAAGGGAAACTAAGCGCACCGCACGCTGCATCGGTGTCCTGCGGCGCGGCTGCATCCGGGCTTCTGCGTGGCGCGGCCCTGCGGCTTGGGCTATACTTCCCTGTTTGGCGAAACCGGCTGCGAAAGTGGCGGAATTGGTAGACGCACCGGCCTTAGGAGCCGGAGCCGAAAGGCGTGAGAGTTCGAGTCTCTCCTTTCGCACCAACGCACTGTGGCAAGGCACCAACGCAAAATAGCAAGGAATCCGAACGTATGCAAATGACTTTGGAGACGTTGGGCCAGCTCGAGAGGCGACTGCACGTCGCGCTGCCGAAAGCGCAGATCGAAGGCGAGATCCAGAAGCGCCTCGCGCAGCTTGCCAAGACTGCCAAGATTCCCGGCTTTCGGCCCGGCAAGGTGCCGCTCAAGATGGTCGCGCAGCAATACGGGCCGCAGGTGCGTTCGGACGTCATCTCGGACACCGTGCAGGCGAGCCTGAACGACGCGATCCGGACGCAGAATCTGCGCGTTGCGGGCTACCCGCGCATCGAGCCCAAGCAGGACGTCGCGGAGGACGAGTTCGGGTTCTCGGCGGTGTTCGAGGTGTACCCGGAGATTACGCTCGGCGATCTGTCGACCGTCACGATCGCCCGGCCGGTGGCCGAGGTCATGCCCGCCGACGTCGACCGCACCATCGAGATCCTGCGCAAGCAGCGCGCGCGCTACGAGCCGGTCACCCGCGCGGCGCAAACCGGGGACCGGGCCCTCGTCGACTTCACGGGCACGATCGACGGGATCGAGTTTCCAGGC
>JBGPYP010000241.1:0-4179 GCA_041493285.1 Casimicrobiaceae bacterium | reverse complement strand
CGGGCGGACTTCGCGCAGAGCATCGACGCCAATGCGGTGCACGGCTCGGACGGACCAGGGACCGCCCAGGCTGAGATCGGGTTTTTCTTTCCGACGTTGGAGATACACAGTCGCTAGAGGCGGCGCGCCGAATCCGGACTCGCGATGATCAACCTCCTCGACTTCGATCAAGCCGCACTGGCCGCGTATTTCGCCGAACGTGGCGAGAAGCCGTTTCGGGCGAAGCAGGTGCAGCGCTGGATCCATCGCCGCCTCGTCGATCGCGTCGAGGCGATGAGCGACCTCGCCAAGGCGTCGCGCGAGGCTCTCTCGCGAGAAGCGGAGATCCGCGCTCCCGCCGTGGTGCGCGACTCCGTCGCCGGCGACGGCACGCGCAAGTGGCTGCTCGACGTGGGCGGCGCCAACGCAATCGAAGCGGTTTACATCCCCGAGGGCGCCCGCGATGACTGGCGCAGCGAGAGCGATATCGATCCGACGCCCGCGCGTGCAGCGAACGCTCCGCACGCGCCCGCCAGCACCCTCTCCGCTGGCCGATCCCGCTCCGCGGGTCCCTCGGCCGACGCTCCGAGGCGCTACCGCGGGACGCTGTGCATCTCCTCGCAGGCGGGCTGTGCGCTTGACTGTGCCTTTTGCTCGACCGGCAAACAGGGGTTCAGCCGGAACCTGTCCGTCGCCGAGATCATCGGCCAGCTCTGGCACGCCAATCGGACGCTGCTCGCCGACGGTATCACCGCGCCGTGGATCGAACACGGCCGGCACCCGATCACCAACGTCGTGATGATGGGCATGGGCGAGCCGCTCGCCAATTTCGACAACGTCGTCGCCGCGATGCGCATCATGCTCGACGACGACGCCTACGGCTTGTCGCGGCGCCGCGTGACGCTGTCGACCTCGGGACTCGTCCCCGCGATCGACCGCCTGCGCGAGGAGTGCCCGGTCGCGCTCGCGGTGTCGCTGCACGCGCCCGACGACGCCTTGCGCGACGTGCTGGTCCCGATCAACCGCAAGTATCCCCTCTCCGAGCTGCTCGCGGCGTGCCTGCGCTACATCGAGCGCGCGCCGCGCGACTTCGTCACGTTCGAGTACGTGATGCTCGACGGCGTCAACGACGCGCCGGCGCAGGCGCGCGCGCTCGTCGCGCGAGTGCGCGACGTGCCGTGCAAGTTCAACCTGATCCCGTTCAATCCGTTTCCGAACACCGAGTTTCGCACCAGCTCGCGCTTGCGCATCCACGCCTTCCAGAACGTCCTGCAGGCCGCGGGCCTGGTCGCCACGGTGCGGAAGACGCGCGGCGAGGACATCGACGCCGCCTGCGGCCAACTGGCCGGACGGGTGCAGGACAAGACCCGGCGGCGTCTGCATCGTATCCATGCCGCCGCCACGTCGTAGCCTCGGAGCCGCCGCCATGACTCTGCGCACGGTGTTCGCCGCCTGCGGCCTGGCGGCCGTCGCGCTGACGCTCATCGCAGGCTGCACGACCAAGCAAACGGTTCAGGAAGCGCCGCAGTCCTCCCCGACGCCGACGGCGCAACTCGCGAGCCCGCAGGTCAGGGCGCAGCTGCACACCGACCTCGGCGCCGGCTATTACGAGCGCGGCCAGATGGACGTCGCGCTCGAGGAGCTGAACCTGGCGGTGAAGGTTGATCCTACTTACGCGCAGGCGTACAACATCTACGGACTGGTCTACGCGGTGCTCGGCGACGAGCGCAAGGCTGAGCAGAGCTTCGCGCAGGCGCTGCAACTCGCGCCCAATGATTCGGACATTCACCACAATTGGGGTTGGTACCTCTGCCAGCACGGACGCGAGCGCGAGGCGTTGACGGAGTTCGAGACGGCGGTGCGCAACCCGCTCTATCGCACGCCGGAGGTCGCGCTGGTCAACGCCGGTCGCTGCTCGCAGGCTCTCGATGAGCGTGCTGCGGAGAACTATTACCGCCGCGCGCTCGTGGCGCAGCCGGGCAATCCGCTGGCGAGCCTGGGGCTCGCGCAAATCGGGTACAAGAACCATCGTTACGACGAGGCGCGCGCGTGGATGAAAGGCGTGATGCTGACGACCAATCCACCGCCGGAGGGGTTGCGCCTGGGCATGTGCGTCGAGCGCAAGCTCGGCGATCGCCAAGCCGAGCTTTCGTATGTCTCGCAACTCAAGAACCGCTACCCGGACGCGCCGGAAACGAAAAGGCTCGCGACGGAGACCTGCGAATGAGCACGATGGAAGCAGGCGTGGACGTGCCGCTGCAACCGGTCCCTCCTTCTCAGGATCGGCCCGGCGCGCGCCTGAAGGCGGCGCGCGAGGCGGCCGGCCTCTCGCTCGATCAGGTCGCGCAGCAGTTGAAGCTCGCGCCGCGGCAGGTAAAGGCGCTCGAGGACGAGGATTTCGTGCGGCTCCCCGGACGCACGTTCGTGCGCGGATTCGTGCGCAACTACGCCCGCCTGTTCAACCTCGACGGCGACGATCTGCTCGCGGGGCTCCCCGACGCCGCACAAGCGCCGGCGCTCGAAGCGCCCGCTCTGCAATCGACCGGTACGATGATGGCGGAGCTGCCGACGGCCGCGGTCGCCCGCTCCAGCTTCGCGCGCTGGCTCATCCCGCTGGTGCTCGTAGGCTGCATCGTCGGCGCCGCCGCGTACGAGTGGTACCGCGGTGGCCTCGCGGTGCCGGGCGAGGCGACGCCCCCCGCTGCAACGGCGCCTGATTTGCCTGCCTCGCCCGCCCCGCCCGCCTCGCCTGCCGGCACGAGCAGCACGCCGCTCCCTAATCCGCTACTGGCCCAGCAGCCGGCGACCGAACCGGCGCCTGGGGCTCTAGCCCGCGACACAAGCCCGGCGGTCGCCGCCACGCCCGTCCCTGCGCCGGAAGCGGCCGCGCCAAGTCCCGGAACGGCAACGCCGGCGCCGATGGTCTTGAGCTATCGCGGCCCGTCCTGGACCGAGATCCGCGACCGCGACGGGCAGGTGCTGATCTCCCGCCTCGTCGCCGCGGGCTCCCAGCAGCCGATCCGCGGCGCAGCACCGTTCGACATCGTGATCGGCAACGCGCACGAGGTCACGCTGGTCTATCGCGGCAAGCCGATCGATCTTACGCGTTACACGCGCCAGAACGTGGCGCGCCTGCGCCTGCCTTAGCCTTATGCACACCACGATGAGCCCGCAATCCACGATCGTCCGCCGTCGCACGCGCACCGTGCAGGTCGGCGGCGTCGCGATCGGCGGCGGCGCGCCGATCGTCGTGCAGTCGATGACCAATACCGACACCGCCGACGTCGCGGCGACCGTCGCGCAGGTGAAGGCGCTCGCCGATGCGGGCTCGGAGCTCGTACGCGTGACCGTGAACACGCGCGAGGCCGCGGCTGCTTTGCCGGCGATCCGCGAGCAACTGAACACTCTGGGTTGCTCGGTGCCGCTCGTTGGTGATTTTCATTTCAACGGGCACAAGCTGCTCGCCGACTGCCGCGAGTGCGCGCAGGCGCTGGCGAAGTACCGCATCAACCCCGGCAACGTCGGAAGGGGCAGCAAGCGCGACCCGCAGTTCGCCATGATGATCGAGCACGCATCGAGATGGGGAAAGCCGGTTCGAATCGGTGTGAACTGGGGCAGTCTCGATCAGGATTTGCTCGCCCGCCTGATGGACGAGAATGCGCGCGCGGCCGCGCCGCACGACGCGGCGCACGTGCTGCGCGAGGCGCTCGTCGTGTCCGCGGTCGAGGGCGCGCGCCGCGCCGAAGAGCTGGGGCTGCCCGGCGATCGGATCGTCCTCTCCTGCAAGGTCTCCGCAGTGCAGGACCTGATCGTGGTGTATACCGAGCTCGCGCGCCGCTGCGACTATCCGCTGCACCTCGGCCTCACCGAGGCGGGCATGGGCTCGAAGGGCATCGTCGCCTCGACCGCAGCCATGGCGGTGCTGCTGCAGCAAGGGATCGGCGACACAATCCGCGTGTCGCTGACACCGGAGCCCGACGGCGACCGCACGCGCGAGGTCGTCGTGGCGCAGGAGTTGTTGCAGACGATGGGGCTGCGCCCGTTCGCGCCGCTGGTCACCGCGTGCCCGGGCTGCGGGCGGACGACCAGCACTTTCTTTCAGGAACTCGCCGACAAGGTCCAGCGGTTCCTGCGCGCCGAGATGCCCGTGTGGCGCACCCGGTATCCGGGCGTCGAAAACATGACCGTCGCGGTGATGGG
>JBGPYP010000180.1:0-5484 GCA_041493285.1 Casimicrobiaceae bacterium | reverse complement strand
GCGCGTCTTCAACCCATTTCTGTTTCGGGGTCCGCTCGGGCTGTCCCAGTTCTTCGAGTTCATCGGCAGTGCCGAGCGCCTCAATCGCCGGATGCACAACAAGCTTTGGATCGCGGACAACGCTGCCGCCGTCGTGGGCGGGCGCAATCTCGGCGACGAGTACTTCGGTGCCGATCCCGCACTGAATTTCGCCGACCTCGATCTGTTCGCGGTCGGTCCAGTGGTGCGCGAGTTGTCGAAGAGTTTCGACGCATACTGGAACAGCGAGTCGGCCGTACCGATCGAGGCGTTTGTGGCGAGCCGGCCGAGCCAGGAGCAAGTCGCGCAATTCGCATCCGCGCTCGCGGAGCGCGTCGACCAGTTCCGGGACACCGGCTATGCCCAAGCGCTACGCGAAGCGCGTTTCGGCCGGCAGGTGCGCCAATTCGAGATGCCGCTTGCCATCGCACCCGCCGAGGTGCTCTACGACGATCCCGCTAAACCGGTGCCTCCGGGTGTGGAAGTTGCACCGAGCGCCGTTTCGCCGCGCATCCATCCGCACGTCGAGAGCGCTGAGCGCGAAGTCATCTTGATCTCTCCGTATTTCATTCCGAGCGAACGCTCCATCGCGACGCTCACCGGGCTCGCGCAGCGCGGTGTGCGGGTGCGCGTGTTGACCAACTCGCTTGCGTCTACCGATGCGCCGGCAGCCCATGCCGGCTACGCGCGCTACCGCGAACGGCTTGTCGCAGGTGGAGTGGAAATCCATGAAATGCGCCCGTCACCGCCGAACGCGGGCGCCAGATCCCGGTTCGGGTCCTCGGGCGGGAGCCTGCACGCCAAGGCGATCGTCGTGGACCGGCGCTTCGTCGCAGTCGGGTCGATGAACCTCGACCCGCGCTCCCGGCGGCATAATACCGAGCTTGCCGTGCTGGTTGAGAGCGCCGAGCTCGGCAAGCGGGTGGCTGAGCTCTTCGAGGAGGGCGTGGAACCCGCGCATGCGTACCAAGTCGAGCTTGCCGACCCGAACCACGTCGATGGCGGGCTGGTGTGGATCACCGAGGAGGATGGCAAGCCAGTGCGCTATATCAGCGAGCCCGCGAGCTTTGGAAGGCGGCTTTCGGCCGGCCTGCTGTCGATCTTCGCGCCCGAAGACATGCTTTGAGCGTTCTATTGGCCGGACCGGCGATCGCATTGGGTCAAAGACTCTTGGAAGACGAAATTCGAGTGGAAGCGCAGGTGGGGATCGAGCTTGCCAACGCAAACGGTGTTCGAAGAACGAGGCGGTGGGGCGAATTCAGGTGCCCGTACGCAGTGCGCGGTTATCAAGGCAACTGGCGCTAAAGGGACCTGCGAACATGCACGCCGCCCTTCCAGGATGATTAGGGGCTTTTTAGGGACTCGCCGTATTGAACTGCAAAAGATAGTCCAAGAGCTCGTGTTGTGTCCCAGAGATAGCTTTGCTTGGTCGTTCGAGGTTGGCGAAGATGGAATCGGTCGTGGCGGTCCACATGAAAGGCTGCGGACGTCGATTCCAGTCGGCGACACAACGTTCGATTTGTCGGCGCGCGAGGACCGACGACGCGACGCAGCGCGTGGACGCGACGATCGCGGAGGCCCTGCTGCGGGCTCGCGCCGCGGCCTCCGCAACTCTCGGGCGACCCCGGCTTCCTGCAGCAGCAACACGTCGTTCGCCGCGATCAGCCGGCCAAGCTCGGCCTCCCAGCCGGGATCGCTCTGCTTGTGCACGTTCCACGACGCGATGCGGACCGTGCGCGGATCGAGCGCGCCCGCGGTGGCCGCGGACGCCTCGGCCCGATCGCCGCAACTTATCTGCCGCTGTGCGACGGTGCCGTCGGTTTCCAGCACCACCGCGTGCTGCCGCTCGGGAATGATCACGCACCCGGCGAGCGCAACGGCAAGAACCACGGCGGCCGGGAGCCAGCGGCGAAGCATGGCGGCATGGTGGGTGCGGGCCGCATCGCTGTCGATTCAGGTCCCTTGTTCCTCAGGCTCCAACCGCGGCGCCGATCGCCGCGGCATAATGTTGCCGAAGGCCGCGCCGACCGCAGGTTGGCCAGCGGCAACGGCCCGCCGCTCGAAGAATGAGAACATGAAACTCTTCGCCCGCGATGCATTGCTGCCTACGGGCTGGGGGCGCGATGTCGTGGTCGATATCGGTGGCGACGGCACGATCCGCGCGGTCGAGGCCGCGCTCTCGGCGCCGGCGGACGCCAAACGCGTCCAAGGTGCGCTCGTGCCGGGCATGCCGAACGTGCATTCCCATGCGTTCCAGCGTGCGCTCGCCGGGCTGACCGAGCGCGGCGGGCCGAGCGCGGACGATTTCTGGACCTGGCGCACCGAGATGTACCGCTTCCTGGAGCGCATCGGCCCGGACGAGCAGGAAGCCATCGCGACGCAGCTCTATCTCGAGATGCTCAAGGCCGGCTACACGAGCGTCGGCGAGTTCCATTATCTGCATCACGATCCCGCGGGGCGGCCGTACGCGAATCCGGCCGAAATGGCCGAACGCATTCGCGTCGCCGCCACCGCGACGGGCATCCGCCTGACGTTGCTGCCGGTGTTCTACGCGCACTCCGATTTCGGTGGTGCGCCGCCGCTGCCGGCACAGCGCCGTTTCATTCACGACACCGACAGTTTCCGCGTGCTCTTCGGCGCGCTCGCGCGGCCACGCGGCGAGACGCTCGGGATCGCGCCGCACAGCCTCCGGGCAGTCGTGCCGGCAGAGCTCGCCGAGCTCATCGAGTTCGCCCGCGCGACTCAGAGCGCGCCGATCCACATCCACGCCGCCGAGCAGCGCAAGGAGGTCGACGACTGCATCGCGTGGAGCGGCACGCGCCCGGTGCAATGGCTGCTCGACCACGCCGGCGTCGACCCGCGCTGGTGCCTGGTGCACGCCACGCACATGACTGCCGAGGAGGCGCGAGGGCTGGCCGCGACCGGCGCGGTCGCGGGCCTGTGCCCGACGACCGAAGCCGATCTGGGCGACGGCGTGTTTCCGGCGGTCGACTATCTCGCCGCGCGCGGCCGCATCGGCATCGGCGGCGACAGCCACGTCGGCGTCGATCCTTTTCTCGAGCTGCGGCTGGTCGAAGCCGCGCAGCGGCTCGCGCTGGAGAAGCGCAACGTCCTCGTGCGCGACGGCGAATCGACCGGGCTCACCCTCTACCAGGCCGCGCTCGCCGGTGGCGCGCGGGCGCTGGGACAACCCGTCGGCGCGATCGCGGTCGGTCGCCGCGCGGACCTGCTGGTGCTCGACGCTGACGATCCGGGGCTCGCCGAGCATGCCGCTGCGAACCTGCTCGATGCGGCGATTTTCGGGCCCGGCCGGCGCGTCGTTCGCGACGTGATGGTCGCCGGCCGCTGGGTGATCGGCGAAGGGCATCATGCCGACGAGGAGGCGATCATCATGCGGTATCGGCAGACAATGAAGCGCCTGCTCGCATGAGCGCCGCAGGGCCGCCCCAAGGCGCGAATCGCGCCCCCTCTGGGGGCAGCGCAGCGGCGGCAGCCGCAAGCGTGGGGGTACACCCATGAGCGCCGCAGGGCCGCCCCAAGGCGCGAATCGGCCTTGCAGGCCGCGGCGTTGCGAGACGCAACGCCTCCTCGGCAGCCGCAAGCGTGGGGGTGCACCAGTGAGCGAGTGCGATCTTGTCGTCGTCAACGTCGCGCTCGCGACGATGCAACCCGGAGCGCCGTACGGCGCCGTGCGCGACGGCGCGCTCGCCGTGCGCGACGAGCGCATCGTCTGGGTGGGGGCGCGCATCGATCTGCCGCAGGCCTTTCGCGCCGCCGTCGAGCTCGACGGCAAGGGCGGTTGGCTGACGCCGGGGCTCATCGACTGCCATACGCACCTGGTCTACGCGGGCAATCGCGCACGCGAATTCGAACAGCGTCTGCTCGGCGCGAGTTACGAGCAAATCGCTCGCGCTGGCGGCGGGATCGTCTCGACCGTGCGCGCGACGCGGGCAGCATCCGAGGCTGAGCTGCTGCGCGCGAGCGAGCCGCGACTTGCCCGCCTGCTCGACGAGGGCGTCACCACACTCGAGATCAAGTCGGGGTACGGGCTCGATCTCGAGAACGAACTCAAGCTGCTGCGCGTCGCGCGTGGGCTCTGCGCCGCGCACGGCGTCGACGTGCAGACGACGCTGCTGGCCGCGCACGCGCTTCCGCCCGAATACGCCGGTCGCGCCGACGACTACATCGCGCTGGTGTGCGACGAGATCGTTCCCGCGGCGGCGCGCGAGCGGCTCGCCGACGCGGTCGACGCCTTTTGCGAGACCATCGCGTTCTCACCGGCGCAGGTGCGCCGGGTGTTCGAAGCCGCGCGGCGGGAGCGGCTCCCGGTCAAACTGCACGCCGATCAGCTCTCCGACCTCGGCGGCGCGGCGCTTGCGGCGGAGTTCGGCGCGTGCTCGGCGGATCATCTCGAATATACGAGCCCGGCCGGCATCGCCGCGATGGCGCGCGCGGGCACGATCGCGGTGCTGCTGCCGGGTGCGTACTACTTCCTGCGCGAACAAAAGCCGCCGCCTGTCGCGGGCCTGCGCGCTGCCGGCGTACCGATGGCGATCGCGACCGATTGCAACCCGGGCACCTCACCGGTCACCTCGCTGCTGCTCATGCTCAACATGGCCTGCACGGTGTTCCGACTCACGCCCGAGGAGGCGCTGGCCGGAGTCACCTGCAATGCGGCGCGGGCTCTCGGCGCTTCCGACCGCGGGCGGCTTACGGTCGGGATGCGGGCCGACCTGGTGCTCTGGGACATCGGCGATCCGGCGGAGCTCGCGTATGCCCTCGGGGCGAACCCCCTCACGGGCATCGTGCGCCGCGGCAACGTCGCGCGCTGGCCTTGACGCGCGCGGGCACGCCTGCGACATTGGTTGCGTGGAACGCTTCTACATCAGCGTCAATCGTTTCGACGCGTACCTGGTCCTGCACCGGTTGCAGCAGGCGGGCATTCGCGCGCACGTCTTCAACGAGCACATGCAGAGCATCGTCGGCGACGTGCCGCCGGACGTCGCGCAGCCTCAGGTGTGGCTGGAGCGTCCAGCCGATCGGCCGCGCGCGGAGACCGTGCTCGCGGCGCTGCACGCCGAGCGATTGAAAACGGGCAGCGTTCGCTGCACGAGCTGCGGCGAAGACAATCCGGCGAATTTCGAGATCTGCTGGAAGTGCGGGCGGGGCCTGTAGCCACGCGAGCCCGCCGCGAAGGCCTCCACGATTGTCGAGAGTATTGGTAGCGTCGCGTCGTCGGCCCTTGCGCGCGGCTCGGGCCGCCTCCATCGTCATCGCATCTTTCTCAATGTGAAGGGAACAAGAGGGCGCTCCGAAGGCTTATGGCCGCCCCCGCGCAGCACCTGGTCTTCATGAACCAGGTGTCTCATTTCCACCACACCGATCGATGCCGAAGTTTGACGCTTTGACTTGGGTCAAGGAGCGTTTTGCCGCGCCCCTGGTAGTATGAAAATCGGTTGGTACTGG
>JBGPYP010000316.1:0-3098 GCA_041493285.1 Casimicrobiaceae bacterium | reverse complement strand
GTCGCGCCGCTCGCCCATGGGGCCTGCCATGGGCTTCGCGTCGCTTCGCGCATCTCATCGCGGAAAGCCTCCGTCGCGGCCACGCGGGACTCACTCAGAGGCTCCCAAGGGGCCGCGGCTCCTTTTTTTTGCCCGCCGGCGGCACGACGTTGGATCGACCGGCGGTACAGGTGACCGAAAGTCGCGGCTCGGCGGCGAACGTGCCGGCGCGACGGTTGAAGGAACTGGAGCAAGCAGCATGGTGGAAATAACCGCGAGCATGGTGATGGATCTGCGGAGTCGTACCGGGCTCCCGATGATGGAGTGCAAGAAGGCGCTGGCCGAAACCGCGGGCGACATGGCGAAGGCGGAGGACCTGCTGCGTATTCGGAGCGGCGCCAAGGCGTCGAAAGCGGCCGATCGCGTCGCGGCGGAGGGCGTGATCGGCGCGTTCATCGCGGCCGACGGTAACACCGGCGCGATGATCGAGATCAACTGCGAGACCGACTTCGTCGCGCGCAACGCGGACTTCGTCGCGTTCGCGCGGAAGCTTGCGCGGCTCGTCGCCGAGAAGCAACCTGCTGACGTGGCAGCGCTTGCGTCGGGGGCTCTCGATGGCGGGACCGTGGAGAGCGCGCGGCAGGCGCTGGTGCAGAAGATCGGCGAGAACGTGTCGGTCCGCCGCTTCGTTCGCGTCACCACGCCCGGAAGGCTCGCGCAATACCTGCACGGTGGCGGCCGGATCGGCGTGACCGTCGCCTACGAGGGTGGCGACGAGCAGACGGGCAAGGATGTCGCGATGCACGTCGCGGCGTCGGTCGCCTCGGTGCGGCCGGTGTGCATCTCGCGCGACGAGGTGCCCCGTGACTTGATCGAGCGCGAGCGGGCGATCTACACCGCGCAGGCCGCCGAATCGGGCAAGCCGGCGGAGATCGTCGTCAAGATGATCGAGGGCCGCCTCAACAAGTTCCTCTCCGAGGTGACGCTGCTCGGCCAGCCGTTCGTCAAGAACCCCGACGAATCGGTCGAGAAATACCTCAAGGCCCGTGGCGCAACGGTCAAAAGTTTCGAGCTTTATGTCGTCGGCGAGGGGATCGACAAAAAGAAAGATGATTTCGCGGCCGACGTGGCGGCGATGGCCAAGACCGCCTGAGTCCGCCGGAGTGCGTCAGCCGACTGGCAGCCTGATACAGAACCCTCCATGAGCCGCGTTTCAGACGAGATGGTCCCGGATGCAAGGCGCGAGCCGCGTCGAATAGCAGGTGCATATTCGCAAGGCGAGCAACGGTGCAGACGGGGCCCTCATTGGTCAATGAGCGTCGAAACCCGGATGGGCAGGGGCTTTGCCGGCGGTCTGCTTTGTCGCGCATCCCATCCGGCAAAGCCTCCTGCGCGGCCATGCGGGGTTCTGCATCAGGCTGCCAAATTGCGATAGATCGACCCGGGAGCGAAAGCCATGACTGCACCGATCGTCGCGACGTTGCCCGAGGTTGTGGCCGTGCCGCGGACGGAACCTGCCTACAGGCGCGTGCTGCTGAAACTGTCGGGCGAGGCGCTGATGGGCGACGACCCGTACGGCATCAACCGCGAGGTGATCGACCGCATCGTCGCCGAAATCGCCGAAATCGTGCGGCTGAGCGTGCAGGTCGCCGTGGTTATTGGTGGCGGCAATATTTTTCGCGGGGTCGCCCCGGGCGCGGCGGGCATGGACCGCGCGACGGCGGACTATATGGGCATGCTCGCAACGCTCATGAACGCGCTGGCGCTGCAGGACGCGATGCGCCGCGCCGGGCTCGTGTCACGGGTGCAGTCGGCGCTGTCGATCGAGCAGGTCGCGGAGCCTTACATCCGCGGCAAGGCGCTGCGCTATCTCGAAGAGAACAAGGTCGTGATCTTCGCCGCCGGCACCGGCAACCCGTTCTTCACCACCGACACCGCGGCCGCGCTACGCGGCCGGGAGATGGGCGTCGACATCGTCCTCAAGGCGACCAAGGTCGATGGCGTATACACGTCGGACCCGAAAAAGGACCCGGGTGCGAAGCGCTATCCGACGCTGACCTTCGACGAGGCGATGGTGAAGAACCTCAAGGTCATGGATGCGACCGCTCTCGCCTTGTGCCGCGACCAGAACATGCTGCTCAAGGTCTTCAGCATCTTCGTGCCGGGTGCTCTGAAGCGCGTGGTGATGGGTGGGGACGAGGGCACGCTCGTGCATTGCTGATGAGGTCGAGCGTCCAGCGTCCGGCGTGCAGCGTCCAACACCTCTCGGTTTCACGCTCAACGCTCGGCACGCAACGCTTGACCGGTTTCGAGGAGTGAACATGATCGCCGATCTCAAGAAATCCGCCGAGCAGAAGATGCACAAGACGATCGAGACGCTCAAGCACGATTACCAGAAAGTGCGCACCGGCCGCGCGCACACGGGGCTGCTGGATCACATCCAGGTCGACTACTACGGCTCGATGATGCCGATCAACCAGGTCGCCAACGTGACGCTCGGCGACGCGCGGACGATCGCGGTGCAGCCCTGGGAGAAGAAGATGGTGCAGATGGTCGAAAAAGCAATTCGCGACTCGGATCTGGGCCTGAACCCGGCGGTCTCGGGCGACGTTATCCGGGTACCGATGCCGGCGCTCACCGAGGAGCGCAGGAAAGAGCTGATTAAGGTCGTGCGCCACGAGGCCGAGAGCGCGCGCGTCGCGGTGCGCAACGTCCGCCGCGACACCAACGAGCACCTGAAGAAGTTGCTCAAGGACCACCAGGTGTCGGAGGACGACGAGCGCCACGCGCAGGTCGACGTGCAGAAGCTCACCGATCGCTACATCGCCGAGATCGACAAGGTCCTCCAAGCCAAGGAAGCCGATCTACTGGCAGTCTGACGGTACGATGGCGCCGCCGGACGGACGCCGCCGCCCCGCGCGATCGCCCCGCGCCCCGAGTCCAGCCTGCCGTTCGAGCCTCCCCCGGTGTTCGAAAGCTCCACGCGCGAGACCCCTGCGCCGCGTGCCGTTCCGCGGCACGTCGCGATCATCATGGACGGCAACGGACGCTGGGCCAAGCAGCGCCTGTTGCCGCGCGTCGCCGGGCATCGCAAGGGCGTCGAAGCAGTGCGCGCGACC
>JBGPYP010000355.1:0-2620 GCA_041493285.1 Casimicrobiaceae bacterium | reverse complement strand
TTCGCCGCATGTTCTCCAATTGATAAACCGCACCGCGCGGGCCATCGCCCCAGCGTTCCTGAGCCGCGAAGAGTGCGCCGAGCGTCATGTGGAAGTAGCGAATTCGCTGGAAGTCGCCCGCTTCGATCGCCCGCATCTTTCCGTAGAAGAGCATGTCGGTCAGCTCGTCGACGCGCCGCACAAGCTCGTCGGCCCGCCCCCGCCCCTCGGCGCGCTGCGCGTAGAGGAGCGCCAGCGGCAACAAGGCGTCGAGGTCGATCCACGATTGCTCAAAACGCGGATTGGGAAGTCCGACCGCGGCCTCGTAATAGCTCTCGGCGAGAAGAGGACTGCCGCTCCCATTGTAAGAATCGCCGAGCGACCCCAGCATTCGGCTCCACGCCGCCCGCCGGCTGTCGTTCTTGTGCCACCAGCCCGGCCTGTCGTGGAACAATTCGTCACCAGCCCGTGACCGGTATGCGTCGAGCATGGGCTCGATGATAATCCTCGTTTCGGGATGCCGTGTGAGAATGCGGCGGAGCCGCGATTCTTCAGACAGAGAGAATGATTTCGGCCCGAGTCCCATCACCGCCCACACGCGGGCACAGAGCACGAGGCTCGAGTCCGCGACGCGGCCATTCGCGACCGACGTCTCCAGAAAGTCGAGCAGCGCGTCTTCCACGAAAGAGGCCGCATCAGGGCGCCTGAGAAATGCCGCGGAGAGCGCCAACAGCGAGTCACCCGCGCCGGGACGCGCGCTTAACCTCAGCTTCGCGCGGAGCGCGTGGAGTGCGTCAGCGGACGAGGTATCGGCGCGCAGGGCAAGTGCGATATAGGCGTGCGCGCTGTCGCCCAGCCCCTGACTTTCGAAAAGCTCACCGATGCGGAGGAGTGTCGGCGCCCATGTGCCCGTCCGTTGCGGACTTTCACGCAGCAACTGCACGGCAGCGTCTTTCAGCCCGGCTGCCTGCAACGCGGCCGATCCATTCGATGCCGCGGCCAGCGCGATCGATGGCTGCAGCACGCCGGCACGCCGATAATCTTCCGCGATCTTCTTTGCGTCGGGCGCAGCAAGAGAATCGCGGTCGGCCATGAGCCGGCGCTGAGCGGAATACGCACGGCCGAAGTAGCCTTCGCCCTTCGTCGCCGAATCGCGCGCTGACGCGATCGTGCTATTATAGATCGCTTCGGCCATAGCGAACTGCCCCGAGTCGAGGGCGGCCCTTGCCTGGGCGAGCATGGCGGCAGCTGAGCCACCGGTGGTCTCGGTTGTCGTGTCTGACGGGGTCGGTTGGCCCTGCACATCGTGCGCGATGGCATCGAGCGACAGCAAGACGCCGGCGCAGAGCGCGACCACGCGACCGCGGCACTTCCATCGCCCCATCATCTCTCACCTCCCGGCGCGACCAGCGCCGAATTGCCCGCACTGTAGCTCTGCAGATGCACGGTCACCGTTTTCATCGTGGGGCGTCGCGCGAGAAGGTTGGTGAGCGCCGGGCCGGCCATGATTTTTCCGCCGGGGTATCGTACTTCACCGATGTCACACACGTAGCTCGCGATCCCGATGCAGCCCGTGAGAATTACCTCGCCGATGTCGCTCGAGCTTGGCGGGCCCGGGTCGTCAATTCTCGCTACAACGCGGAACACCGGTCGCGTATCCGCCGCCGCGCCGATGTCGGTACCGCTGATCGGCACGCGCACGCGCGCCAAACCCGGCGGGAATGGCACCTGCACGTTCACGGAAATCCGGCCGAACAACAGGGGCACCAGGTCGGCGCGCTCGAGGATCGTCGACAGGCGACGGACCCACTGGTCGCGAACATGGTGGACAATCCAGTCCGGACGGTCGATCATGTTACTGAACTCCTCGAAGTCCACGCGCAGCGAGTCCGGATGTGCGCGACCGGCGGCGCCGATCAGACGGAACTCGATCCAGGCCCCGGGCGTGGCGGGCGGCGGCTTCTCGACCCAGCGCACCTGCACCGTGTCGCTCGGCGCGGTAGCGGACGGTCTCCAGTCCGCGAAAGCGAACTTTCGCGCGAGCGCCGCGCGCACCGGATCCTCCAGCGCGCGCTGCAGCTCGCGGCATTTCGGGCCGCACGCTGTGCTCTGATCGAGCCGGTCCCAGTAGGTCGGGGCGTCGATCGACAGCACGAGCGCGACGGATCGCCGCACCGCCAGGAGTGTGCGGGCGGGCGGGGTCATGCCGGCGACGAGCGACGCCAGCGCCAAAATGGTCGCGCTACGGATTGCCAAGGAGAATGTCGGTTTCATGTGTCAGCAGGACCTCGCCCGAGGCAAGTATTGCGCGGTGACGGCCGCGCACCTCCCAATAGATTCGCTCGCCCACGTGCAGCGGGCGACGCGTTCGTACCAGGCGGAAGGCGGACCAATGACTAACGAGCGTCGCGCGAGCGCTTGCGCCCGTCGAGTCGAGTCGTGCCAGCGCGGCGCTGTCAGGTGGCGGCGCGCCGGAGCGTTCGGCGTCCATTTCGGCTGTACGTCGCGCGCGCAGGCGGATTGTATCATCCCACCGGCGGGGGGCAAGCGAGTCGAGCGGAATGGAATCGCGGTAGGCGAGCTGCAATCCGGCGACCGACGACAGCGTGTCCGCGGCGAGTACAATTCCGTGGGTGTCGTG